>JACQGI010000041.1 GCA_016199625.1 Acidobacteriota bacterium
CGACAGGAGCGCCGCATTCACCTCGAAGGACGGGTTCTCGGTCGTCGCGCCGACGAGGACGACGTCCCCCGACTCCACGTGGGCGAGGAGAGCGTCCTGCTGCGCCTTGTTGAAGCGATGGATCTCGTCGATGAACAGGATCGTCCGGCGCCCCTCGCGCTTCCGGCGGACCTCGGCCGCCCTCAGGACCTCGCGGACCTCCTTGACCCCCGAGAGCACGGCCGAGAGCGCCTCGAAGTGGGCCTTCGTCCGGGCCCGGAGCACGTGGGCGAGGGTCGTCTTGCCCGAGCCCGGCGGACCCCAGAGGACCAGCGACGGCAGGCTATCGGCCTCGAGGGCCTTCCGCAGCGGCGTTCCCGGGCCGAGGGCCTCGTCCTGGCCGAGCAGCTCGTCGAGTGTGCGGGGCCGGACGCGGTCGGCCAGCGGCGCGTCCCGCCGCGGCCCGCCGCCGCCCTCGGCGACGCGTGGCGCCGGGAAGAGCAACCCCGACGCGTCGTCCCGCCGCTGAGACATGGGGCAAGGGTACCGCGAAAGCGTCGGCAGGCGCGAGGAGCAGTCCGTGAGTATCTCTTTGACGGACGCACTCTCATGGGCGATCGGCGCTCGCGGCGGGGCGGCGCTACGCCGTGCTGCGGGCCGGCCTCTTCCGGCGACGCCAGTACTCGGGCCGCCGCTTGGCGTGCGCTACCGCCACGACGTACACGACATCGCCGTCGATCCGATAGACGACACTGAACGGGAATCGGCGCAGGATGAAGCGCCTCGTGCCACGACGGTACCGTGGCCACGTCTCGGGCGTTTCGCCGATCCGGGCTATCGCTTGGTCCACTTCGGCGAGGAAGGCTGTGGCGACCGACGGACTGCGCTGAGCGTACCAGCGCTCGTTGGCGACGACCTCGGCCTCAGCCTCGGGAAAGAGCCTTACGACGCGCGCGGGCACGCTGAGTCTTGAGGACGGACCGCTTGATGCTGCTCCACGGGCGGCTCCTGGCCTTGCGCTCCTCGAAGCCGTCCAATCTCCTGTCGATCTCCCTCGCCCAGGCCGCCTCCACGTCCGGCCCTGCGTGAGGGTGGAGGCTCAGGATCAGGCGGCCGGCCAGGTCCGCCCGGTCCTTCTCGGGCAGCTCGAGCGCCTCGTTCAGGAGGCCCTTCGCTCTCGACAGCATGCGCTATGGTACATCGGTCATCGCATCCTCATCTATGTATCGGATCGGACCGGCTCGCCGCCAGGGGAGCTCCGCCGCTGCCGGGCCGCCTCGAAGAGCAGGACCCCCGCGGCGACGCCCACGTTCAGGCTCTCGACCTGCCCGCCCATCGGAATCGAGATCCGGATCCCCGCGACGCGGGCGATCTCCTCGGGGAGGCCCGATCCCTCGCTGCCCAGGAGGACGGCGACGGGACCGCGGAGGTCGGCCTTCTCGGGCGGAGCGCCGCCCGCCGACGCGGTGGCGGCGAGGGTCACGCCGCGCGAGCGGAGCCGGGTGACGACCTCGCGGGCCTCGAGGCCCGTGACGATCGGCAGGCGGAAGGCGCTTCCCATCGAGCCTCGCAGCGCCTTCCAGGAGAACGGGTCCGCGCAGCCGCGGGTCAGGTAGGCGCCCGTGGCGCCGGCCGCCTCGGCCGAGCGCAGGAGGCCGCCGAGGTTCCCGGGGTTCTGGATCCCCACGGCGACGAGCAGGAGCGGCGTGCCGCGGTAGAGGTCCTCCTCGTCGGGGGTCGGGCGATGCGCGAGGGCCAGGATCCCCTGGCTCGTCTCCAGCTCGGACAACGACGCGAGCACGTCCTCGGCGAGGACCCGGACAGCCACGCCCCGCGCGCGCAGCGCCTCGATGACGGATCGACCGCGAGGCGCTTCGAGAGCGCGCGGCGACGCGGCGACCTCCACCAGCGTGGCCCCGGCCTCCGCCGCCTCTTCCACGAGCTTGACGCCTTCGAGGAGGGCCAGCTCCGAGTCGCCGCGCTCCTTCAGGGTCCGGAGACGCCGGACGAGGGGATTGGTCCGGCTGCGGATCACGTCCCGGGCGCTCTCCATGCGGGGGAAGAGCCGTGATACTATCACGGCGCGGACGACGCGACGTCCCGACATCGGCGCCCCCGGGGCGCCGTTCGAGTTTTCCGGATGCTCGATATCAAGAAGAAGCTGGAAGAGCAGATCCGCGAGCTGGACTACGAGCTCAAGGTCACCCTCCCCAAGGAGATCCTGAAGGCCCGGGAGCACGGCGACCTCCGGGAGAACGCCGAATACAAGGCCGCCAAGGAGCGCCAGAGCTACCTGCAGGCCCGCATAGGCCAGATCCACCGCCGCCTCGCGGCCCTCTCCCTCGTCAACCTCGACAAGATCCCGCAGGACAAGGTCGGCCTCGGCTCCACCGTGACGCTCCGGGAGCTGGCGACGGGGCAGGAGGTCGTCTACGACATCGTCACCCCCGAGGAGTCCGACCCGCCCAACGGGCGCATCTCCCCTTCGTCACCCATCGGCAAGAGCCTTCTCGGCCACGAGGCGGGCGAGGAGGTCGAGGTGCGCGTGCCGTCGGGGTCTAAGACGTACGAGATCGTCAAGCTCGTGACGATCCACGAGCAGGTCGGGGATCCCGCGGCCGAGGCCTGAGCGCCCGTGGCCGCGCCGCCGCTGACGACGGTCGCTCTCGGCGCCGACGTCGCGGCGGCTCTCGAGGCCCTTCCTCCCGTGCCCGGCGTCGGCCAGTTTCTCGGGCCCGAAGGGCAGAACCTCCTCCTCGGCCGCGCGGCGAACCTCCGCCGTTGGGCCGCGACGCACCTGGGCGCGGGGCCCCCGGCCCGCAAAGGCTCGCGGCCTCCGACGAACCTGCGGCCGGTGGCCCGGTCGGTGGCCTACGCGACGACCACCTCGGGGTTCCATCAACGGCTGCTCTTCGAGCGGCTGATGGTGCGGTACGTGCCGGTCGCGGCCCGCCGCGACCTCAAGCCTCCCGCCTGGCTCCACCTCGACCCCACCGAGCGCTTTCCCCGCGTGACGGTGCGCCCAGCGGCTGCGAATCGAGCGAACCTCTTCGGTCCCTTCCGGGACCGTCGCGCGGCCGAGCGGGCGGCGAAAGCGCTGCACAAGCTGTTCCCCCTGCGTCCCTGCGACTTCGTCTTCGAGCCCGATCCCGCCCTCGCCCTGGGCCTCGGCTGCGTCTACGCCCAGGTGCGCTCGTGCGCGGCGCCGTGCCTCGGCCGGATCGCCGAGGAGGCATACCGCGCCCTCGCCGGCGAGGCCGCGGCGTTCCTCGCCGAGCCCGGCGCCCGCCCCGCGGACGCGACCGCGTGGGCGCCCGGTTGGGTGGCCGCCGCCGGCGGTCGCGGCGTCGTCGCCGACCGCCGTCCCGAAGGGCTCGAGCTGTACCCCGTGGCGGGCGGCGCGGTGTGCGAGGACGGCGCCGTGGCGACGTCCCTCGAGGGCCTCGAGGGTGCGTTCGCACGCCTGCGCTGGCCGGAAGCGGCGTCGCGGGCGGACGACACGCCGTGGCTCGCCGCGTGGCTCGCCTCGCCCCGTCGCACCGGCGCGTACGCGACGGTCGGGACCGCGGACCCGGCGGCCGTGGTCCGGCGGCTCTGCGAAGCGCTGGGACTCGCGCCCGTGGCCTGAGCGCGGGCTTGCCAGCGGTGATACGCTTGGCGCGATGCCCGACTACTCGCCGAAGCGGCGGACCGCCCTCGTGTTCACCGGGAGCGGCACCGCCGGGGCCTACCACGCCGGCGTGCTCAAGGCCCTCGACGAGAGCGGAGTCAAGGTCGATCTCGTCGTCGGCTCGGGCGCCGGCGCCGTGGCCGCCGCCTTCGCGGCCGTCGCGGGCGGGCCGAAGCTCTACGGGCCGGGCGGCTTCTGGGATGGGCTGCGCTGGGCGTCGCTCTACCGCCTGCGTCCCGCGCTGCGCGTCGCGGTCCTGCTCCTGGGCGCGGCCTTCGGCGTCTTCCTGCTCCCGCTGATCCTCGCCCTCGGTGC
Source organism: Acidobacteriota bacterium (assembly GCA_016199625.1). GTDB lineage: Bacteria > Acidobacteriota > Vicinamibacteria > Fen-336 > Fen-336 > JACQGI01. The sequence continues at coordinate 3,965 of JACQGI010000041.1, forward strand.
GGGGCTGCTCTTCCCCCTGCTCCTCGTCGCGGACGTCGTCGTGCCCGGCCTCTCGGCGCGCCTCTTCGGCGGCCTCGACGCCGCGCCGGCGCTCCTCCGCCAGCCGTACCTCGCCTCCCTCGCCATCCCCGTCTTCCTGCTGTCGGCCCTCGCCCTCGGGTTCGTCGGCCGCCTGCTGCTCCGCGACCGCCGCCGGTTCGCCGAAGCCTTCGAATCCTTCCTCGACGCGACGCCCGCCGCCGACCGCCTGCGTGCGGCTCTCTGGGAGGTGGCCCGCGGCGCTACCCTGTCGACGGCCCCCGACTCCGAGGCCGACCTGGGCCGGCGTTACGTCGGCCTCGTGTCGGAGAACCTGGGACAACCGGGTTTCCGCGAGCTGATCCTGCGCCCCGCCGATCTCGATGCGGGCAGCGCCCTGCCCTTCGTCCTCCTCGGCGACGGCCCTCGCGCGGCTTTCGCGACCGCCCGCGGACGAGGCTCGCGCTCGCGGGTCGAGGGGCTGCCGGGAGCCGTGGACCTGCGGGCGCCCGCCTACGACGCCCTCTTCTTCGACGCCGTGGTGACCGGCCTGCTCCCGCCCTTCGTCGCTCCGGTGCGCCGCGTGGCGTTCCCGCGGGGGGGGCTGCACGCGGGAGAGAACCGCCGGCTCGCCGACGGCACGCTGGCCGCGGGCTGTGGCCTCTCCGAGGCGCTGGCGGCCGGGGCGGAGCAGATCCTCGTGGTGACGGCCGCTCCGGAATCGGCCAGCCCACCGCTGCGCCGCCGCGGCCCGCGTGCGCTCGCCGACGGCATCTTGGGCGCCCTCGAACGGCGCAGCGTGGAAGAGGACATCGCCACGGCCGAGCGCATCAACAGGATCGTGGAGACGGTCGGGCACCGGGCCGAGGACGGCCGCCGCGCGTGGCAGGACCCGGCCACCGGCCGTGTCTTCCGCAGCTTCGGCCTCTGGGTCGTGCGCCCCGAACGCCGCGTCCTGGGGCCCCTCGAGCTGGACGGCGGGCGCGATCCCGCCAGCGAGGTCCTCGAGACGCCCGCCGACCTCCTCGAGCGCGGCTATCGCGACGCCTACCGCCAGTTCGTGGAGCCCGTCGTGGGCGCGCCACCGGAGCCGCCTCGACCGCAGGTCGTCGAGAGCGAAGAAGGGCAGCCGGTCGAGCTGTGACGGCCCGACGGCGCGGAGCGGGCACGCGCGCCGTACATGGTGCGGGAGACCCTCGCCCCGGCTCTCTCACCACCCCGGTCGTGCAGTCCTCCACGTTCGTCTTCGCCTCGTCTCAGGAGATGCGCCGCTACCTCGGGGGCGACGAGGATCTGTACCTCTACACCCGCTACGCCAACCCCACGTTGAGAGCCCTCGAAGAGGCCCTCGCGGCCCTCGAGGGCGGCGAGGCAGGGCTCGTCTTCGCCTCGGGGATGGCGGCCATGACCACGGCCCTCGTCTCCCTCGTCTCCGCGGGGGACGAGGTCCTCGCGAGCGCCACGCTGTACGGCGGGACCGCGCGCCTGGTCCGCGAGGTCCTGCCCCGCCTCGGCGTTCCCGGCCGGATGGTCCCCCTGGCGGACCCGGCCGGCCTGCGGTCCCTCGTCGGTCCGAAGAGCCGGGTCCTCGTCTTCGAGAGCCCGACGAACCCCACCGTGGACGTCCTCGACGTCCGCGCGATCACCGCGCAGGCCCACGACCTCGGCCTCACGGTCGTCGTGGACAACACCTTCGCCACGCCGATCCTCCAGCAGCCCCTCGCTCTCGGCGCGGATCTCGTCATGCACAGCCTCACGAAGGCCCTCGCGGGCCACAGCGACCTCGTCGGCGGCGCCCTCGTGGGCTCGCGGGAGCGGATCGAGGCCGCCCGGGCGACGCTCAAGGTCCTCGGCGGCTGCATGGACCCGCACCCGGCCTTCCTGGCGATCCGCGGGCTGAAGACGCTGCACCTGCGCGTCCAGCGGCAGGGCGAGAACGCCCTCGCGGCCGCACGGTTCCTCGAAGGTCACCCGAGAGTCCGGCGCGTCCTCTACCCGGGCCTCCCTTCGCACCCCGCCCACGAGGTCGCCAAGCGGCAGATGTCGGGCTTCGGCGGGATGGTCTCCTTCGTCCTGGACGGTGGGCTGCCCGCCGCCGAGCGTTTCTACGACGGCCTGCGCCTCATCGCCCGGGCCGCGAGCCTCGGCGGCGTCGAGACCCTGGTGAGCCTCCCGGTCCACACGTCGCACCACGGGTACTCCGAGGCGCAGCTCCGCGAGGCGGGTGTCGACCCCGGGATGGTCCGTGTCTCCTTCGGCGTCGAGGACGCGGACGACCTGGTCGCGGACCTCGACCGGGCGCTCGCGGGTGTCTAATGGAAGCAGGGGAGAGTCGGCCGTGGGCATGCCTTCGAACGAGACGATCCTCACCCTCGGCTTCCTGGGTCTGGCCGTGTACTTCTCCGTGCTCATGGCCCGTGGAGTGCTCGGCTACCTGCGCTTCCGGAAGATCCGGCCCACCGCGGTCCTGACCTGGCGGGGACCCCGCCCCCCGCACCTCCGTTTCCTCCTGGCCCTCGGCGCCGTCAGCGCCGGGCTCGCCGTCCTCAACGGCGCCCTCGACCGCCCGCTCCACACCGTCTACAGCCAGGGGATCATGGCGCTGTACTTCATGCTGATGGTGCCCCTCACGGCGGCGATCCCGGTGGGCTTCTACCGCGACGGCGTGTGGGCCGACGCGGGGTTCCTGCCGTACGGCGACATCGCGCGCTGGGCGTTCCGCGAGACACCCGAGATCGTCCTGGTCCTCCTCCCGCGCGGCCGCTCGGGGTCGTTCCGCCTTCCGGTGCCGCCGGAGGAGTACGGCGCCGTCCGCAAGGTCCTCCAGGAGAAGATCCGCGCCCACATCGTCGAAGCCGAAGCGGGTATTCTAGGTCTGTAGCCGTCGCGCGTTCCGGGGAGGATGAGATGCCCGACGCCGTGGCCATCGTGACGATCACCGAGCGCCGGGGCCGCGAGTCCGTGGACAGCGAGATCCGTTGCCGCACCCTCCAGGACCTGTTCGACGCCTGCCGCGACGCCCCTCCCTCCCGCGTCGTGCGCGTCTCGATCCGCTCCTCCGAAGGCGAGGTGCGCCTGAACTTCGCGAGTCTCATCCGGAAGGGCTGACGCGGCCTCTCTTCACGCGCTGCACGCGCCCTCCATCGTCTCCACCTTGAACTCGGCCTCCTCGCCGAGGTCCACGTAGTCCTCGGGCAGCGCATCCTCGGGCGTGATGCGCTCGAGGTCCGCGAGCAGCCCCTTGACCTCCGCGATCTGCACGCGGCGGAAGAACGCGCCGGGCGTCTCGCCGGGCTCCGCCTCTGCGGCGAAGAGCGAGACGAGGCGCTCCACGGCTTCGGGCACCCGGCGGGCGGGGACCTTGGCCGCGATGCGGCCGAAGCGCGCGCCGCCGCTGTCGAGCCCGCCGCCCACGAGGACGAAGTACTGCGGGATCACCTTGTCGCCCAGGCGTCGGACGCTGCCCTGGAAGCCCAGGCCGGCGATGTGGTGCTGGCCGCAGCCGTTGGGGCAGCCGCTGATCTTGACGTCGAGGCCCGGCGCCGCGGCGACGAAACCCGGGTGCTTCCGAAGGTGCTCCCCCAGCAGCCGGCCCAGGCCGCGGGACTGCGTGACGGCGAGCTTGCACGACTCGGCTCCGGGGCAGCTCGTGACGTCGGCCAGGGTCCCGGCGTCGGGAAGGCCGAGACCAGCGGCCGCCAGGCGCCGGTAGAGGTCGGAGACGTCCCGGGACCGGACCCAGCGCAGGACCAGGTCCTGGTCCGGCGTCGTCCGCACGGTACCGTCGCCGTAGGCTGCGGCGAGGTCGGCCAGGACCCGCAACTGCGCGCCCGTGACGTCGCCCAGGGGCAGCGTGACCGTCACGAGGGCGTAGCCCTCCTGCCGCTGGGGCCGCACGTTGGTGTGGACCCAGCGCGCGTAGTCGCCGCTCAGGACCGGCAGCGCCTGGCGCGCTTCGGGTGTCAGGCCGGGGCCGCGGACGTCGGCGGCGCCGGCGCGTGCGGCGGCGTCGGAGAGCGAGGGGGGCTGCGGGCGCGGCCCGCGCGGCGGGGTCTCCACCGGGGGGTCCTCCGGGTCGAAGGGCAGGCGCGGCGATCCCTCGGCGCGCACCTCGGCCAGCGCGGCGTCGAACTGCGCGCGCCAGGCCGCGAAGCCCAACGAGCGGATCAGGAACTTCATCCGGTTGCGCTGCTTGTGGGCGTAGTCGCCGAGTCGGTGGAAGACGCGGAGAATGGCCTCGGCCACCGTCAGGATCTCGCCCGCCGGGAGGAAGTCGAACAGCTCCTGGCCGGACGTGCACAGGATCGCCGTGCCGCCCCCGACGGTCACACGGAACCCACGACGGCCGGCAGCATCCCGCGTCGCGCGCCAGCCGATGTCGTTGATGGCCGCGACGGCGTGGTCGGTCGGGCAGCCTTCGAAGGCGATCTTGAACTTCCGCGGCAGCGTGGAGCTGAGCGGATGGCGGAGCAGGTGGCGCGTGAGTGCCTCGGCGTACGGCGTCACGTCGAACACCTCGTCGGCCGCGACGCCCGCGTAGGGGCATGCCGTCACGTTCCGGACCGAGTTGCCGCAGGCCTCCCGCGTCGTGAGGCCCGCGTCGGCCAGGCGCCGCATCGCGTGCTCCACGTCGTGGAGCTTCAGGAAGTGGAACTGGAGGTTCTGGCGCGTCGTGACGTGGCCGAAGCCGCGGGAGTACGCGTCGGCCACGTCGGCGAGGGCGCGGAGCTGTGCGCCGTCCAGGACCCCCTGGGGGATCTTGACCCGCAGCATCGAGACGTCCCCGGTCTGGCGCTGGCCGTAGGTGCCCCGGACGAGGCGGAAGGCCCGCCACTGGTCGGGCGTCACCTCGCCGCGCTCGAAGCGCTCGAGGGTGCGGACGAACTCGTCGATCTCCGCCAGGTCCGCGAACGAGAGCCGGGCACGGCCGAGGGTGCGTGAGTCGGGGAGCGAGGACATGACGACCTCCTACCAGCGGGCGGCGGCCGCGGGAGCCGGCTCCGCGGAGCTCGCGGGGGCCAGGACGGCGGCCAGTGAGACGACGGGGCCGAGGACGAGGGTGCCGGGCGCGTCGGAGTCGCCGGGGAGCGGCGCCGCCGCGAGGGACTCGAGTGTTCCCAGCCACGTGTGGGTGGCGTCGGTTGCGGCGCCCAGGACGACCGCGGCCGGCGTCGTGCGCGGCCAGCCGCGTCGCAGCAGCAGGTCCGCGATGGCGGCGCGCGATGCCAGCCCCATCAGGACGACGACGGTCACGGCTTGCGGCGGGAGCGACGTGAGCACCGGACCGTACGCCGACTCGGCGTGGCCGGAGACCACGAGGAAACCCGAGGCGAGGCCACGGTGCGTCACCGGTATGCCTGCGAGAGCGGGTGCGGCCACGGCGCTCGTCACGCCCGGCACGACCTCGAACGGGACGCCCGCCGCGGCGAGGGCGAGGCCCTCCTCGCCTCCGCGGCCGAGGACGAAGGGATCGCCGCACTTCAGGCGCACGACGCGCTTGCCGCGGCGCGCGGCCTGGACCATCAGGCGCTCGATGGTCTCCTGGCGGACCGACGCCCGCCCGGCGCGCTTGCCCACGCGGAAGCGCTGGGCGTGGGGCGCGAGGGCGAGGGCCTCGGGAACGACGAGGGCGTCGTAGAGGACGAGATCCGCATCGCCAAGGACGCGGGCCGCCTTGCGCGTGAGCAGCTCAGGGTCGCCGGGCCCGGCTCCGACCAGCCACACGAACCCCTGTGTCGTCATTGGCGTCCTCGCTCCGCCCCTTGCTTCATCGAGCACCTCGGCGGGAGTGAATCCCGCCTCGGTGGGCCAAGGAAAGGCTCCGCTGCGGAAAACGCCCTTCCCCCCTCCGCGCGGTCGGCGTACAGACGGTTGAGCGCGTCGAGGAGCTGCGGCCGTCGCTCGCCGAAAGGGAGTCCCGCAACGCGTTGCCGGCGGCGCAGCGTCTCGGCCTGGGCGACCCACGCCTCGATCTCCTCGGGCAGGACCGCCTCGAGGGCTTCCCGCAGCAGGCCCGCCAGGGCCGGGGCCCGTCCCTCGGTGGACACGGCGATCGTGACGCCGCCCCGACGGAGGACGCCGCCGGTGTACGCGCTGCCGCTGGCGGGGTCGTCCACGGCGTTGACGAAGACGCCGCGGGCCTCGGCCGCCGCGGCTACGCGGCGGTTGACGGCGGCGGGGGCCGCCGCCACGACGAGCCAGGCGCCGTCGAGGTCGCCGGCGGCGAAGGGACGCTCGAGTACGGTGACGCCGGCGCTCCGGGCCCCGGCGATCTCCGGCAGGACCTCCGGCGCGACGACCGTCACGTCGGCGCCGGCGGCGAGGAGGCCGGCGAGGCGGGAGGCCGCGACGCGGCCGCCCCCGACGAGCAGGACCTTGCGTCCGGCCAGCTTCAGGAACACGGGGAAGAGCGGGGCGCTCACGACGCCCGCTCCCGCGCCCAGCCGGGGCGCACGAGGCCCCGTTCCTCCAGGGCGGCGAGGACCCGGGCGAGGCTCTCCTCGGCGGTCTCGCGGTCGGTGCGGACGACGACGTCGGGCCGCTCGGGGGCCTCGTAGGGATCGGAGACGCCGGTGAAG
>JACQGI010000042.1 GCA_016199625.1 Acidobacteriota bacterium
ACTCGTTGTTCGTCCCGTAGGTGATGTCGGCCCCGTAGGAGCCCTGGCGCTCCTTGTCCCCGAGGTGGTGCTGGATCACGCCGACCGTGAGGCCGAGGAACCTGTAGATGCGCCCCATCCACTCGCTGTCGCGCTTCGCCAGGTAGTCGTTGACCGTCACGACGTGGACGCCCTTGCCCGAGAGCGCGTTCAAGTAGGCCGGGAGCGTGGCCACGAGGGTCTTGCCCTCGCCGGTCTTCATCTCCGCGATCATCCCGCGGTGGAGGGCGATGCCTCCGATGAGCTGGACGTCGAAGTGCCGCATGTTGAGGACGCGGCGGCCCGCCTCACGGACGACGGCGAAGGCGTCGGGCAGGAGTTCGTCCAGGCTCTCACCCCTCGCTACCCGGGCCTTGAGCTCGCCCGTCTTGCCGCGGAGCTCTTCGTCGGTGAGCGCCCGCAGCGCCGGCTCCAGCGCGCCGATGCGCCCGATGAGCGGGGCGATCTTCTTCAGCTCACGATCGTTCTTGGTTCCGATGATCCTGGTGAGGATGGCGTTGAGCAAGAAGCCTCCACGGCTCCCGGACCTGAGGTGTCGTGCGACCCCCAGGCCCGACAATGCGGGCGCTCTAAGCGACGAAAGAAGCCCGACTTAGCCCGTCAGAATAACAGGCGCTCGCCGGCGGGTCAAACACGGGCGGCCGACGACCGCCGTCTGGGGGAAGGTCTTGCCGCCGAGGGGAGGAGGCGGCCTAGTCCTAGCCGAACGACCGGTACTCGTCCAGGATGAAGTGGATGGGGTTCTGGGCCTGGTCTCGGACCCAAACCTCGTAGTGGAGGTGAGGGCCCGTGGCCCGCCCCGTCTGACCGACGAAGCCGATCACGTCGCCGCGGCGCACCCTTTGACCCGGTCGGACGTTGAATCGGTCCAGGTGTCCGTACTGCGTGATCATCCCGAAGCTGTGGTTGACCGAGATCGCGTTCCCGTAGCCGCCCTTCGCCCCGACGGCGATGACGACGCCGTCGGCCGGGGACCGCACCGGGGTCCCCACCGGCGTCGAAACGTCGATGCCCGAATGGAAGTCCCACTGGTTGGTGAAGGGATCGAGACGGTTGCCGAAGCCCGCCGACAGATAGCCACGCACAGGCCAGATCGACGGTGTCGAGCCGAGGAGGACCTTCTGGTCCTTGTAGAATTCCTCGATGCGGGCCGAGCGCTCGGCGAGGGTCGTGACTTCCTGTGCCATGCCCTTGAGGTCCACCGAGGGTGCCACCGAGTCCCGGCTCGGCACCCCTCCGACGCCTCCGATGGAGGGATCGGGAAGGCTCTGCTCGAGGCCTGCCATTACGCCCAGCTTGTTGACCATCCTCTGGAGGTCCTGGACCCGGTTCTGCAAGACGGCGGCGTCCTTCTCGTATTCGTGGGTCCTCGCGAGCAGCTCGGCGTTCTGGCTCCGCAGGTGCCGGAGGTCGTACACTTCCGCGCTGATCCACGTGTAGTGGACGAGGATCCCCGCGACGATCAGGGCGAGAACCCCCCCTACGCCGCCCACCCACTTCGCGAAGCGCACGGAGACCTGGATCTTCCGGAAGCGCGCCTTCGCGTGGGGGACGACGATCAGGGTGTAGAACTCGTTGGCCATCGACCCTCCACCAAAACCGCAGCCACTCCGGGGGCAGACCTCAGGGACAGTCTGTCTGTCGACCCCAATGCCCAGTGCACAAAAAGTCGCGAGAGGCTAGCACAGGGGCCTCTTTCGAGTCAACTCCTTCTCCAATTCCTTGAATGGAGAAGGGATTCACTCTGTATCTAGAGTGCAACATCGATACTGGAGGGCTTCGGCGAGGTGGCGCGGCTCGATGCGAGGCGTGCCCTCGAGGTCAGCCAGCGTCCGGGACACCCGCAACAGGCGGCCGTGGGAGCGGGCCGTGAGGCGGAGCCGCTCCGCCGCGGCCACGAGGAGGCGCCGTCCGGCGGCGTCGGGTGCCGCCACGGCTCGCACGCCCGCCGGGTCGAGCTCGGCGTTGAGCGTCACGGCCGTCTCGGGAGTGCGCGAAGCCTGCCGGCCCCGGGCCACCGCCACTCGTGCCGCGACAGCCTCCGTCGGCTCCCCGCTCGGGCCGTCGAGCTCGACGTAGGGTAGGTCGGGAACCTCGACCTGCAGGTCGATCCGATCGAGGAGCGGACCCGAGATCCGGCCGCGGTAGGACCGGACCTGGCGTGGCGTGCAGCGACATCCGGACGTGCGGCTCCCGAGACGCCCGCAGGGACAGGGGTTCATGGCCGCCACGAGCTGGAAGCGCGCCGGCAGGCGCAAGGTGCCGCGGACCCTCGCGATGGTCACTACCCGCTCCTCGAGCGGCTGTCGGAGCGCCTCGAGGACGTTCCGCCGGAATTCGGGGAGCTCGTCGAGGAAGAGCACGCCGTTGTGGGCGAGGCTGACCTCGCCGGGCCGGGGTATCGAGCCGCCGCCGACCAGGGCGGCATCGCTGGCGGTGTGATGGGGGCTGCGGAAGGGGCGGGTCTCCATGAGGCGCTCCGGGCGTGCACCCCACGCGGAATGGATCGCGGTCGTCTCGATGGCTTCCTCCACCGAGAGGGGCGGAAGCAGACCCGGGAGGCGCCTCGCGAGCATCGTCTTCCCGCAGCCGGGGGGGCCCACCAGGAGGAGGTTGTGTCCGCCGGCGGCGGCGACCTCGAGGGCGCGCCGGGCCAGGGGCTGTCCCCGGACGTCGCGCAGGTCGGGGACGTCCGTCACCGGTCCGGGCGTCGGCGTGTCCAGGCGTGGCGGGGGAGGCGGGTCCGTGGCCGCGGCCAGCGCGACGGCCTCGGGCAGAGAGGCGACCGCGTACGAGCAGACCCCCGCCACGGCCGCGGCCTCGGAAGCGTTCGCCCGGGGAACGACGACGGCCGGGATGCCGTGGCGGCGCGCCATGAGGACCATCGGGAGAACGCCGGCCGCAGGACGCACGGCGCCGTCGAGAGCCAGCTCCCCGACGAGGAGCATTCGGGGGAGCGAGTGCTGGGGGAGGAGCCCGTCTGCCGCGAGCAGGCCCACCGCGGTGGCCAGGTCGTAGGAGGAGCCCATTTTCCGAAGGCCCGCCGGCGCGAGGTTCACCGTGATGCGGCGGTCCCACTTGAAGGGGTAGCCGCAGTTGCGGAGCGCCGCCCGGATGCGCCCTTCGCTCTCCTTCACGGCGGAGTCGGGCAGTCCCACCATGGTGAACTTGGGAAACCCTGCGGCCGTGTCGGCTTCGATGTGGACGAGGTGGGCGTCCACGCCGACGACGGCTGCCGTCATGGACGTAGCCAGCATGCGAGCCCTCCCCGATCGGCGGCGGTGGGAGAGCCCGCCCCAGGAACGGCAGCCTACACCCGCCCCGTGTCGAGGGAGGTCCCCGAAGGTTCAGTTCTTCGTGTAGATCGTCAGGGTGCCGCCGACGGCGATGCGAGAGCCGCGGAGGCCGTTCCAGGACTGCAGGTTGCGCACGGTGGTGCCGTACTGCGAGGCGATCGCCGTGAGCGTGTCCCCCGGCTTGATCCGGTAGCGGATGCGCACGGCTTCCTGGTCGGCCGGCGTCGACTGCGTGGAGGCGCGCCGGACGGTCCCCGGCTTCGGCTCCACGGGGATGATCAGCTCCATGCCCACCGAGAGCCGCTTCGTGAGGGAAATCCCGTTCGCATCGGCCACGTTGCGGGCGGAGGTGCCGTACCGCCGCCCGATCGTCGACAGGGTCTGCCCCCGGGCCACGGCGTGGGTGCGGAACGTGACCCGCTTCTCGGGGGGCAGGGCTGCGACGCAGTCCGCGACGGCGGCGCCCGTCCCGAGTGGAACCTTGAGGAGGAACGTGCGGCCGGCCGGGGTCGCCAGGCGGCGCAGCTCCGGGTTCAGGAGCTGCATCTGGTCGAGTGTCGTGTCCGCGCATTCCGAGAGCACGCGAAGGTCGACGGCGCCCTCGATGGAGACGGACTCGACGGCGGGGAGCTTCTCCGGCGTGACGTCGAAGCCGTACTTCCCGGGCGCCTTGGCCACGACGATCGCAGCGTGGATGAGAGGCACGTAGTTGCGGGTCTCACGTCTCAGGGCGCGGGTGCCCGCCAGTTCCCAGAAGCTCCCGGCCTTGTAGCGCGTCAGGCCGCGCAGCACCTTGTGCTCTCCTGCGTTGTAGCCCGCGAGGGCGAGGTTCCAGTCCCCGAACAGCTCGTAGAGCCCCTTCAGGTAGCGCGCCGCGGCCCGGGTGGCCTTCTCGGGGTCGCTCCTCTCGTCCACCCACCAGTCCTGCTGGAGCCCGTAGCGCCGGCCCGTCGACGGGATGAACTGCCACACCCCGCGAGCCTTCGCCCGGGAGAGCGCCGCCGGCTTGAAGGCGCTCTCGACCAGGGCGACGTACGCGAGATCCTGAGGCACGCCCTCCGAGGCGAGGATCTCTCGGATCCTCGACACGTAGCGCCCGCCGCGGGCGAGCGCCGCCGCGAACCACTCCCGGAGCCGGCCCTGGTAGAGGTCGATGCAGGAGAGCACCGCCCGGTTCAGCTCGACGGGGAAGTCGTTGACCTCCTCGGCGACGGCGGCCTCGGCCGTGCGGCGCGTCTCCTCGCTCGCCGGCGCGTCGCCCACGGTGATCGCGGCCACCTCGTCGATCGAGGCAGGCTCGACCTGCCGCTCGGTGAAGCCGTCGCCCGCGGCCAGGGCTTCCAGCTCGCGGACGTGGATCTCCTCGAGGGTGCGGCGGTACGCGTCGCCCCGCCGCGCGTCGGAGTACGCGCCGCCGGGGGCGGTGAGGTACATGTCCACGGCCTTGTCGAAGGACTCTCGGGCCTTGGTGAGGTGCCCCTGTGCCGTTTCGGCCAGGCCTGTGGCCAGGTGCGCGTCGGCTTGGGCGACGATGCGCGAGGTGAGGTCCTCCGGGACGGCTCGCGCATCCGGCGTCCCCGGCCTGGGCGTCACCGCCCTGCCGTGGGCGCAGGCGGCGCCCGAAAGGGCCAAGAGCGCGACGATCCCCCACGGCGGCAGCGGCTGCCTCAAAGAAAAGCCTCTCCCTGGGACGAACGACGGTCGGACGATGATAGCACGGCCCGCCGCGTCAGGCGCGGCCCTCGCTTCGCGAGGACGAGCCATCCACCACCAGCAGGTCCTTGCCCTCCGCCAGGTCGCGGGCCGAGGGGGTCACGATGGCTTTCGCACTCACCCGGATCCGTCGCCCCTCGCGAAGGGCCCGCCGCACGTCGTCCTCGCAGACGAAGTCGACCGCTGGACCGGCTGGCGGCGGAGATGCGGCGGCCGCGGGAGGCGTCGGCGCCGCGACGGAGACGACGCCGGCCGAGGGGCGCGGCCCCTGCGGACGGCGCTCGCGGGGGAGCTCGTAGGCCAGACGCTTGACGTTGAGGAGGTGCAGCGGGGTGATGTTGTCGGAGGTGATGTTGCCCGCGTAGGCGCCGCATCCGAGGCTCATCGAGGGGGCGAGGCCCGTGGTGTAGCCCGTGGCTCCCATGGACGTCATGGTGTTGGCGACGATGCGGAAGACGGGTTTCTTGAGGGCGAACTCCCGGATCACCGCGTCGTCGCGGCTGTGGATCCCGAGGGTGTGGCCGGTGCCGCCGTACCGCAGGAGCTGGAGGCAGCGCTCACAGCCCTCGTGCCAGTCCTTGACCACGTAGAAGGCCAGGACCGGCGAGAGCTTCTCGATGGACAGCGGATAGTCCCGGCCGACCCCTGCCAGCGGCGCCACCAGCACTCGCGTGTCGGGAGGTACCTTGATCCCCGCCTTCTCGGCGATGAAGGGGGCGGGATGGCCCACGATCTCGGGGTTCGCGAGACGCTGCGGGGTGACCACCACCCGCGACACGGCAACCACTTCGGCCTCGCTCAGGAAGTAGCCGCCGTTCCTCTTGACCTCGGACACGACCTGGTCCCTGATGGCCTCGTCGCAGATGAGGGACTGCTCGGACGAGCACAGCGTTCCGTAGTCGAAGGTCTTCCCGTCGATGACGTCCTTCACGGCCTTGGGGACGTCGGCGGTCTTCTCGACGTAGGCCGGGACGTTGCCGGGCCCGACGCCGAACGCCGGCTTGCCCGAGGAGTACGCGGCGCGCACGAGCCCGATCCCTCCCGTGGCCAGGATCACCCCGGTGGCCCGCCCGCGCATCAGCTCCTGTGTCCCCTCGAGGGTGACCTCCGTCATGCACGAGAGGGCGTCGGGGGGCAGGCCGGCGGCCACGGCGGGACCGTGCATGGCCTTCACGGTCTCGAGGATGCACCTCTGCGCCGAGGGGTGCGGGCTCATCACGACGGCGTTGCGCGCCTTGATCGAGATGAGCGCCTTGTTGATCGCCGTGGACGTGGGGTTGGTCGACGGGATGACGGCGGCGACGACGCCCATGGGCTCCGCGATCTCCACGACCCGGGCCTCGGGATCCTCCCGGAGGATCCCGACGGTCCTCATGGACCGGATGTAGGCGTGGACGTCCACCGCCGCGAAGAGGTTCTTCAGGGTCTTGTCGCGGACGTTGCCGAAGCCCGTCTCCTCGTGGGCGAGGCGGGCGAGGCGCTCCGCTTCCCCCCGCGCCGCCTCGGCCATGGCGCCGACGATGCGGTCCACCTGCTCCTGCGTGAACTCCGCGAGGATCTGCTGCGCCGCCTTCGCCTTGGCGGCGAGGTTCCGCGCCTGCTGGACGGAGAGGAGGTCCTTGTCCTGGATGGTCATGGACGGGCCGTCCGTCCGCTAGCCCTGGCCCTTCTTCCCGGCAGGCGGGGCGCCGGGGAGGATCTTCTCGACCTCCTGGTGGGGGCGTGGGATGACGTGGACCGTGACGAGCTCGCCGACCCGGCGCGCGGCAGCGGCGCCGGCATCCGTCGCGGCCTTGACCGCCCCCACGTCGCCGCGGACGAAGACGGTCACGTACCCGGCGCCGATGTACTCCTTGCCGACCAGGACGACGTTCGCCGCCTTCACCATGGCGTCGGCGGCTTCGATGGAGCCCACGAGGCCCCGGGTCTCCACCATTCCCAACGCTTCCATGGACATGGGACCTCCGGGGTGATGCGCGGCGGACTATAGCACCGCGCGACCGGGCGATACAATGGCGGGGTACCCGAACCACCCGAACCGTGACGCTCACCTCCCTTCCCGTCGCGACGCCGACCTTCAGCCGCCGTGAATTCCTCGCCGTCTCGGTGCGCGCGGCGATCGCCCTGCCCGCCGCGCGGTGGCTCCCCGGCAGACGGCCGCAGGGCCGCGCCTGGCGCCCTGCGTTCCCCGACCCGGCACGCGGCTCGCGCGGCGAGTCGTCGGTGGCGGCCGCCCTCCGGGGCGAGCTCACGCCCCGAACCGCGCGTCCGCCCGCTTTCGCCGCCCCGTTCGCCCGGGAGGAGCTTCGCCCGCTCCCGGAGCGCTTTCCGGACCTGCGCCGGCACTTCGTCTTCGAGTATTACCCTTGGTACGGAGGGCCCCCGGACTACGAGCACTGGACGTACCTGGGCCGTCATCCGCCCGACGACCTCGCGGCGAACTACGTCCCGCGTCTCGGCGCCTACGACGTGCGCTCCACGGCGGTCCTCGAGCAGCACGCGCGCTGGATCGCCGAGTCGGGCGTGGGGACGGTGGCCCTGAGCTGGTGGGGGAGGGACAGCTTCTCGGACGCCGCGACGAGCCTCGTCATGGACGTGATGCGCGCCCACGACGTCAAGGTCACCTTCTGCCTCGAGCCCTACCGGAACGACCGAGGCGAGCGCTGGGCGGACGACGTCCTCCACCTCCTGCGCGAGTACGGCGAGAAGCGAGGGTGGGACGCCTTGCTCGTTCTCGAGGACGAGGACGGGTCCGAGGGGCCGGTGTTCAAGGGGTTCCGATGCATCCTTCCCTCCGAGGTCGTGGATTGCCACGGAGCGGTCCATCGGGTGCCCGACTACACGCCCGACGACGTGTGGCGCCGCCAGACCGACGCGCTGCGCGAGGCCACGCGGCGGGACTTCGACCACGTGACGCTCCTCGCCGACTCCCTGGAGTTCCGCCGCACGCCCGCGTCTGGATTCGACGGCATCGGCATCTACGACAACTTCATCCCGCCCGAGGACTACGCCGGCTATGCCGAGGGCGCCTCGGCCGCCGGCCTGCTGTTCTCGTTCAACGTGAACCCGGGCTACGACGAGATCGAGCCGCGGGACGTAGACCCGGACTCCTGTTACCGGCCGCGGCCGTTCGCGCCGCCGACCGATGACCTCGACTGGACGAAGCCCGAGGACCGCGAGCGGGCGGCCCTGCGCTCCCGCCAGCGGATCGTCACGTCGTTCCAGGCGACCCTGGAGGTCCAGCAGCGACCCGACCTCTCGAACGCGCGCCGGGGCTTCCTCCTGGCGTACGTCAACTCCTTCAACGAATGGCACGAGGGGCACGCCTTCGAGCCCATGAAGGACGCGGCGGAGCTTTCGCCGGAGGAGCGGGCGTTCCCCTATCACAACCCGGCCCGCGGCGACGGCCGTCTCGTCGCCCTGCGGGCCCTCGTCCGGAGCGCGCTGACAGGCGACCCGCGGCCGGGCGGAGACCCCGCGTTCCGCCGCGCGGACGCCGCGCGCCGGCAACCGCCGCCGAGGGCCCTCTGAGGGATTGGGCTCTTGCCCTGCTGCGGTGTCTCGGCTGCCGGTCGCAGCCGCTCCGGCCGGCCGCGGGGGGCGTCGGGTGTGCTCGATCCACCTCGTCGCGGCGAAGCGAGAGCGGCCGACACCCCATTCTGCCGTTGACAGACGGGCCTATCTGCTGTAATCTCAAAGGGTTTTGGCTACGACGGATCGATCGAGAGACGAGGAGAGGACATGATGCTTCGACGTACATGGAGGACGGGGCTCGCCCTGGCACTCGTGGGGGCGGCGCTTCTGCCCGCCTGCGGGCGCCGGAAGCCCGCCGAGGTCAACGACGTGACGGCGTCGTTCAAGGTCAACCGCACGCGGGCGCCGCTGGGCAGCGCCATCGAAGTGACCTACACCTGGACGACGGGCGCCGGCTTCAAGAAGCTCGCGAAGGACTATCGCGCCCTGGTCCACTTCCTGGATCCCCACAAGGTGATGCTGTTCGACGAGGACCACGTCCCCGTGCCGCCCCCGACTTCCTGGGAGCCGGGCAAGACCTACAGCTACACCCGGACGAAGTTCATCCCGAACTACCCCTACGTGGGCGAGGTCGAGGTCCGGATGGGTCTCTACCACGACCGCGAGCGCGTGGCCCTCAAGGGCGACGACGCCGGCATGCTCGAGTATCGGGTCGGGAAGATGGAGCTCCTGCCACAGACCGAGAACATCTTCCTGGTCTACAAGGACGGCTGGCACAATCCCGAGACCCATCCCCAGAACCCCGCCCAGGAGCGCCAGTGGACGAAGAAGGACGCCCTCGTCTCCTTCAAGAATCCGAAGAAGGACGTGCTCCTCTACCTCGAGGCGGACACGTGCTTCAAGTGCTTCCCGCAGCAGCCGGTCCTCACGGTGTCGGTCGGGGATAACGTCGGCGTGACGGTGCCCATCGACAACGCCGAGGTCTTCCTGAAGAAGATCCGCGTCAAGGCCCAGGACCTCGGGAGCGAGGACTGGGTGGACCTCCGCTTCGGAATGAACCAGTCCTTCGTGCCGAAGCTCATGAACCCGCCGATGAACAACGACGACCGCGAGCTGGGGTTGCTGGTCTACCACCTGTACGTCGGCGAGGCCGACAAGGTCGGGGACCTGCCGGCCGAGGCGGTGGTGGACGCCGCGCCGCTCGCGCCGGTTCCCGCGGCCAAGGCCGCTTCGAAGCCGGCGCCGTCCAAGACGACCCCGGCCAAGAAGTCGTAGGACGCGAAGCCCGGGAGGCCGAAGACCGGCCTCCCGGCCCCCTGCCGGGTCCCTCGAGCGGGGCGAGGACGCGAACCCCATGGACGAGCCCTTCGTGACCAAGGACGGCCGCATCGAAGTGGCCGAGATCATGCGCGGGATCCGCGACCGGATCCGCCAGAAGCGCGACCAGGGCCTCTACACCGACGAGGAGCTCGAGGAGATGATCCTCCTGAAGCTCCAGGCCTTCGGCGACGAAGCCGAGATCCATCCGGAGCTCCTCGAGCGCCTGCTCGAGCCGAGCCATGCCTGGAACATCTCGGTCGACTACCGCATAGAGAGCCACCGGGCGGGGCTCCCGGGTCGCGTCATCGTCTTCGTCAAGAAGCTCGTGGCGCCCTTCGTGCGCCTCTACACCGACCACGTCCTGAACCGTCAGGCCCAGCTCAACCTGTACATGGTCCACGTCTGCCACAACCTGGTCCGGCAGCTCACGAGGCTCCAGGTGTCCCATGCGGCCCTTAAGAACCGGTGCGACCGGCTCGAAGAGGAGCTGCGCACGGCCAGGACGGGTGGAAGCGGGGAGGAGGCCGGCCCGCGGCGCGATCCATGAGGATCGCCCTCGTGGTGCAGCGCTACGGCCTGGAGGTCGTGGGCGGCGCCGAGCTGCACTGCCGCTGGGTGGCCGAGCACCTGGCCGAGCGCCACCAGGTCGAGGTGCTCACGACCACGGCCACCGACTACCTGACCTGGGCCAACGAGTACGCCTCGGGACCGTGCGAGGTGAACGGGATCTCCGTTCGGCGGTTTCCGGTGGAGCGTCCGAGACGAAGCGAGGTCATCGACGATCTCGCGGGGCGGGTCTGCTTCGGCCCGCACACCGACGAGGAGGAGCGGCGGTGGATGGACGAGCACGGGCCCTACTGCCCCGCCCTCCTCGACCACCTCAGGGGCGAGGAAGGCCGCTTCGACGCCATCGTGTTCTTCTCGTACCGCTACTGGACGACCCACCACGGCCTGCGCATCGCCCCGGGGAAGAGCCTCCTGGTCCCCACGGCCGAGCACGACCCGGTGGTCTACTTGCGCCTCTTCCGGGAGACCTTCAGGCGGCCGGCGGCCATCGTCTACAACAGCCCGGAGGAGCGCGACCTGATCCACAAGGTCTCCGGGAACGAGTCTGTCCCCGGGGACGTGGTCGGGACCGGGATCGACCGGCCGGCGTCGGTCCCCGTGGACGAGGTGGGCTCGCGGCTGGACCTGCTGGGGGACTACGTGATCTACGTGGGCCGGATCGAGAGGGCAAAGGGGTGCGCCCTCATGGTGGACCACTTCCTCGAGTACCAGCGTGACCGCCGCAGCGGAGTGACGCTGGCGCTCCTGGGCCGGAACGTCATGGACCTGGCCGAGAACGTCCACCTGCGTCTCCTGGGCGTGACCACCGAGGCCGAGAAGCTGGCCGCGCTGGCGGGAGCGCGAGCGCTGCTCATGCCGTCGCGCTACGAGAGCCTGTCCATGGTGCTCCTCGAGGCCTGGATGATGCGGCGGCCTGTGATGGTCAACGGGGAATGCGAGGTGCTCCGCGGCCAGGTGCTGCGCTCGGGAGGGGGCCTCTACTACCGGAGCTACGAAGAGTTCGCCGAGGCCATGGACCTGCTTCTGGGCCGCCCCGAGCTCGGCGACCGCCTCGGAGCCCAGGGACACGCGTACTTCGAGGCGAACTACTCGTGGCCCACCATCATGGCCAAGTACGACCGGCTGCTGGCCGGCGTCGCCGCTCCCGCCCGCGCGTGAGGCTGGCGTTCGTCATCCAGCGCTACGGCGTCGAAGTGAACGGCGGGGCGGAGCTGCACTGTCGCTGGCTCGCCGAGCGCCTCGCGCGCCGGCACCACGTGGAGGTGTTCGCGACCCGGGCCCTCGACTACATCGAGTGGCGGGACCACTACCCGTCGGGGACGGCGCTCGTGAACGGGATCCCCGTGCATCGGTTCGGCGTGCGGCGCCGCCGCAACCTCAAGCAGTTCGCGGCCATCTCCGACGTGGTCTTCCACGACCGGCACACCCGCGAGGAGGAGGAGGAGTGGGTGCGGGCGAACGGGCCCTACGCCCCGGCCCTCGTGCGCGCCGTCTCCAGGGCCCGCGACCGCTTCGACGCGTTCCTGTTCTACTGCTATCGCTACTACCACTCCTACCACGGGGTCCCGAGAGTGCGGGACCGGGCGGTCCTCGTCCCCACGGCGGAGGAGGACCCGGCGATCCACCTCCAGATCTTCAAGCCCTTCTTCCGCAACGCCCGGGGGATCGTCTACCTCACCCCGGAGGAGCAGGCCCTCGTCGAGAGCGTCAGCGGGAACACGGGCGTCCCGAGCTGCGTCATCGGAAGCGGACTCAACCTGCCGGAGGAGGAGGCGGGCCTCGATTTCCGGGCGAAGCACGGCCTGACGCGGCCTTTCCTGCTGTACGTCGGCCGGATCGACCGCAACAAGGGGTGCGCCGCACTGTTCGTCTACTTCAAGAAGTTCCTCGAGGAGACCGGGGCAGACGTGGACCTCGTGCTCGCCGGGAAAGCGGTCCTCCCCGTGCCGGAGCATCCGCGCATCCGGCACGTCGGCTTCGTCTCGGAGGCGGAGAAGGTTGCGGCTCTCCGCCAGTGCCGCCTTCTCCTCATGCCCTCACCCTACGAGAGCCTCTCGGTCGTGACCCTCGAGGCCTGGAAGCTCGGCGTGCCGGTCCTGGCCAACGCCCGCTGCCGGGTCCTCATGGGACAATGCCTGCGCTCGAACGGCGGGCTCTTCTACCACGGCTACGCCGAGTTCGCCGAAGCCCTGAAGCTCCTCCTGGGGCGCGCGGACCTGGCCGCCGCCCTCGGGGCCCAGGGGCGGGCCTACGTGGAGAGCGAGTACTCGTGGGAGCACGTGGAATCCAAGATCGAGGGGCTCTTCGATCGGGCCCTCGCGCCGGGGGAAGCCGGCGGGGCCCCCTGAGTTCCCCCGTGGGGAGGCGGCGTCGATGAAGGTCGTCGTGGCCACCTCCGACGTCCCGTTCGCCCGCGGCGGCCATCGCGTGATCGCCGAGAGCCTCGTTCAGGCGCTCCTCGAGCGCGGGGTCGAGGCCACCGTCCTCTACACCCCCCAGAACCGCTTCGGGCGGCAGGCTGCCGCCTACCTGGCCACTTGGCTCACCGACGTCGGTCGGGCCGTGGACGGCGCTCGGATCGACCAGGTCATCACCCTGCGGTTTCCCGCCTATGCCCTGCGCCACGAGCGGCACGTCTGTTGGCTCCTCCACCGCATGCGGGAGTACTACGACCTGTGGCCCGACCTGCTCGGCCCACTGGGGCCCGCAGGACGCGTCAAGGAGCGGGTCAGACGGCTGCTGATCCACGCCGCCGACCGCTACCTGCTGCGGCGCGTGACCCGCCTCTTCGCCCTGTCCGCCACCGTGCAGGCGGAGCTGCGACGATGGGGAAGTCACGAGTCGGAGGTCCTGTACCCTCCGCCCCCTCCCCGGGCCTACCGTTGCGAGGCGTACGACGGCTTCGTGTTCGCCCCGTCGCGGCTCCACCCGCTGAAGCGACAGGACCTGCTGGTGGAGGCGCTCGCCCGCACGCCGGGCCTCGATGCCGTGATCGCGGGAGAAGGGGAGGCCGCCGAGAGCCTGGCCGCCCTGGTGCGAGAGCGGGGGCTCGAGGGCCGCTGTCGGCTCGTCGGACGCGTGAACGACGAGGAGCTCCTGGGGTACTACGCCCGCTGCCGCGCCGTCTTCTTCGCGCCGCGTCGCGAGGACTTCGGCTTCGTCACCGCCGAGGCGTTCGCCTCGGGCAAGCCGGTGATCACCTGCACGGACAGCGGAGGCGCCGCGGAGATCGTCGAGGACCGACGCAGCGGCTTCGTCGTGGACCCCGAAGTCGGGGCGCTCGCCGGCGTCCTCGCTGCGGTCCGTGAGGACCGCGGCCTGGCCGAGAGGCTGGGCACCTCGGGCCGTGCGCGGGTCTCGGCCCTCACCTGGGACCGCACGGTGGACCGCCTGCTGCAGCGAGGGTGAGCCCTCGCTTCGCGAGGACGGGCCCTCGCTTCGCGAGGACGGGCCCTCGCTTCGCGAGGACGGGCTAGCCCTTCCCCTTGAGGTCCAGCTCGAGGTGCAGGGTCAGTCGCTCCAGCCGCCGGTTGCCGGTGAGCTTCAGGGTCAGAGCGTCGCGGATCAGCTCCTCGCGACCGTCGCCGTCGAACGCGATGTGGACCTTGAGCCCCGAGGCGCTCCTGAGCAGGCGGGCGGGCACCTCGACGCTCGCCTTGCGCTTGACCTCCTGGCGGGCGTCCCTGTCCGACACCAGCATGTCCTGGAGCCGCCGCTCGACGTCCTTCGAGGGGCCCGGTGAGGGCAGGGCCTTCGTCGGGGCGGTGCCCGAGGTGAGGGTTCGGAGTTTCTCGAGCTCGCGGGTGATGTCGACTTGCCCCTTGGTCTCGACCTTCCGGAGGTGTTGGTCGCTGTCCTCCTCGGCGAACTCCACCGGGACCTCCTCCGGCGGAGGAGCCTCGGCGATCAATGCCGCGAGGGGGTCCGAGGCGAGGACCGGAGGGAGGGGAGGGGGCGGGGCCGGCGCTGATCGCGGCGCCAGCGGGGCCGGGCGGGGCGCGGCGGCTTCCGGCCGGACGGCCGGCGGCGCCGGCTTCCGGCCGGCCTCGTCGCCGACCACCTTGCGCCGCACGGCCGAGAGGGCCAGCTTCGAGATGCACTTGAGCGTCTCGAACACGCCGATGCCGTGGAGCGCAGCCGCCTCGAAGTGGGGCGTCGCGCGCGGGTTCAACACCTCGTTCAGCTTCACGACCGGGTGGATGTTCCGGATGTCGCGTTTGTTGTACTGGTAGATGATGGGCACCTGGTCGACGGTCAGGTTCAGCTCTGCCAGGTTCGTCTCCAGGTTCTTGAGCGACTCGATGTTGGAGTCGAGCATGGAGATCTGGCTGTCGGCCACGAAGACGATCCCGTCCACGCCCTTGAGGACCAGCTTGCGGGTGGCGTTGTAGAAGACCTGGCCCGGGACCGTGTAGAGCTGGAGCCGGACCTTCATGCCCCCGATGACTCCGACGTCCAGGGGGAGCAGGTCGAAGAAGAGGGTCCGGTCCGTCTCGGTCTCGAGGCTGATCATCTCGCCCCGGGACTTCGCCGCGGTCTTCTGGTGGATGAACTGGAGGTTCGTGGTCTTGCCGCAGAGCCCAGGACCGTAGTACACGATCTTGGCCGTCATCTGCATCGTGGTGTAGTTGAAGAAGACCACGCTGGAGCAGAGTCTAGCACGCGCCGAGCACACGGCGCCGTCGCGCGCGCGAGGGGACTAGAACGAGATGCCCGCGCCGGCCGAGATCCGGGAGTCGAGGGGCAGCAGCGGCTCTCCGGAGAGATCGTAGCGCCGATACTCACCCTTGATCACCACGAGGCCGCCGAGCTTGAGCTTCGCGCCGAGCACGAGAGCCTTGAGGGTGCCCGTGTCCCGCAGGTCGCCGAGGCTCTGGCGGAACAGGCCGAAGCCCAGGCCGCCGTACGGCGTCAGGATGCCCAAGGGGGGTGCCAGCAGGGCGCTTCCCGTGAACGCGGTCATGCTGGCATCCTCGGCGTCCCCCGGCATCCGGGCGGCTTCGGCCTCGAGGTTGATGACGTGGAACCAGGTGGAGGAAAGAGCGCCCCCGTAGCCGCGGGCCCAGGTCTCGTCCGGGGCCCCCTTGGCGGCGAAGACCGTGATATCGCCCGCCCGTGCGTCGGCGGCAGCCCCGACGAGAGCCAGGGCGAGGAGGATCCGGCGTGCAGGAACGGGGAGTTTCATGACTCCGTAAGTATATGGAATCAAACGCCTTATGTCAAATCTTCACGGACCGTTGACAGGCGCTTGGACCGGTCCCTAGAATCGAAGGCGTCGGTTGCTCGCCCCCCAGGTTCCCATGACCGCCTACATCTCACAAAACGCCTTCTGGGGCCTCCTGATCTCCGCGGTCGAGGTCTACAAGCGGGAGTGCTTCGGGCTCCTCATCGGCTATCGGGACCGAAAGGGGCCGGACGACATGTACATCGTGGAGCACGCCGTCGCCTACCAGACAGCCGGACGGCGGCACAAGGGCGTCGTCAGCAATCCCCGAGCCCACCGGCGGATCGAACGCTTCCTCAGGAACATCCCCCAGCTCTCGGTGATCGGCGACTTCCACTCTCACACGATGTGGGGCTACAACCGCGCCGCCAGCCATCCGAGCGACACGGACCTCGAGGGGATGGAGCCGGAGCACGTCTACCTGATCGTGAGCGTGAACGACCGGCTCCGCGAAGTGCCCTGGAACTACAACGACGACGGGTCGCTGTCGGGCACCACCGACGACCACTACTTCCGCCTCACGGCGTACACCGTCACGCCGTCGGGCGAGCCGCGCCGCCTGCCGATCCTCTGTCCCTACGCGATCGGCTTCGATGCGCGGCCCCTGCGGGCCCTCCGGGCCATCAAGTAGCGCCTCGCCGATGGTCGTGGCGGGGTCCCTCACCGCCAGGGGACCCTACTTCTTGCGCGGGCGCTCGGGGCCGAGCTTGTTGTAGAGCGTCTTCGGGTCGATCCCGAGGGCCCGGGCCGTCTTGCCCCGATGTCCGTCGTGCTCGGCGAGGACCGTCTGGATGTACTCCCGCTCCATCCCGGCGAGGGTGAGTCCCGTGCGGACGGCCGCCGCTTTCCAGCCCTGCTCGCCGACGTCCAGGGGAAGATCGGGAGCGTCGATCACGTCGCGACCGCAGAGGATGGCCGCCCTGTGGATGACCATCTGCAGCTCGCGGACGTTGCCTGGCCAGCTGTAGCGGCCGAGGGCCTCGACGGCGGCGCCGGTGAGCTTCTTCTTCGGGGCGAAGCGGTCCACGAAGTGCCGCGCGAGCAGAGCGACGTCCTCCTTCCGCTCGCGGAGCGGCGGCAGCTTGAGCGTCACGCCGTTCAGGCGGTAGTAGAGGTCCTCCCGGAAGCGACCCTGCTGCATCTCGTTCTTGAGGTTCTTGTTGGTCGCCGAGACGATGCGCACGTCGGTGCGCACGGGGCGCGTCCCGCCCACACGGAAGAACTCCTTGGTCTCGATCGCGCGGAGGAGCTTCACCTGGACGGCCGGCACGATCTCCCCGACCTCGTCCAGGAACAGCACCCCCTTGTCGGCCACCTCGAAGAGGCCCGGCTTTCGGATGAGGGCGCCCGTGAACGCCCCTTTCTCGTGGCCGAAGAGCTCGCTCTCGAGGAGGGTCTCGGGGACGGCGCCGCAGTTGAGGGCGACGAACGGCTGCGCGGCGCGGGGGCTCATCCGGTGCAACGCCGCGGCCACGAGCTCCTTGCCGGTCCCGCTCTCCCCCTGCACCAGGACCGGAAGGTCCGAGGGGGCGACCCGTTGCAGGGTCGCGATCAGGTCCTTCATCGCCGCGTCTTCAGTGATGATGCCCTGGAGGCTGTCCTGCCTCTGCAGCCGGACCTTGAGCGAGACGTTCTCGCGGCGCAGCCGCGCCTTCTCCGCGGCCTTCGCCACCAGGGCCTCGATCTCCTCCATGCGTGCGGGCTTCGTGATGTAGTCGTAGGCCCCGAGCTTCATGGCCTCGATGGCCGTCGAGACCGCCGCGTAGCCCGTGAGGACGATGGACTCGGTGGGGAGGTCCTCCTCGGCGATCTGGCGCAGCAGGTCGATGCCGCTGCCGTCGGGGAGCATGAGGTCGACGAGGGCGACGTCGAAGTCGGACTGCTTCAGGTGCTCGACCCCATCGGCCACGGTCTCCGCTGCCACGGCCATGTGTCCGCGCCCCCGGAGCTCGTCGCACACGACCTCCGAGAGGGCCTTGTCGTCCTCCACGACCAGGATGCGGACCGACCCGGCGTCTGCCATCTGGGGATCCTCCGGATTTCAGCCGATCTCGCGGTGCCCCATCTTACACGGGCCGGAGCCCGCCCGCCTCGGGACGCGGCGCGGGGCGCGCGGTCACCGGTAGCACCAGGGCCATCCGCGTCCCTTTGCCGAGCTGGCTCTCGACGAGGAT
>JACQGI010000044.1 GCA_016199625.1 Acidobacteriota bacterium
CATCCGAAGTGGCGGCGAAGACGAGCCCGCCGGCAAAGGTGAGGTCGCGGACCGGCCGGGTGCCGAGGCCGTCGCCGACCCGGTGCCATTGCCTGGCGCCGTCCCAACTGCGGAAAACACCGGCGCCCTCGGGGCGCCCGCCGCCGGTGCCGAGGTAGAGCACCTCCGGCCGGGTCGGGTCGAGGGCCAGGGCCGAGAGCGGGTAGGAGACGAAGGAGCTGTCGACGTGCCGGATCCCGTCGAGGCCGGCGTTGGCACTCGTCCAACCCGCGCCGCCGTCGGTCGTTCGGAAGGCGCCCTTGCCGGTCACGGAGTAAGCGACCTTCGGGTTCCCCGGATCGATCGCCAGGGCGGTCGGCGCCCACATCTCCTCGCGCGGGGTGACGTTGCGCCAGCTCTTGCCGCCATCCTCGCTCTTCGTCACCGCGACCGTGCCGCCCTCGCTGGCCGACAGGGCATAGACAACGTCCGGCGCGCTCGGGGCGAGCGCCACGCGGGCCACGTCGTAGCCCGCTGGCCGCGAGCCTTCGAGCGACTGCCAGGTCTTGCCGCCGTCAGTGCTCCTGGCCACGCCGGAGCAGCTCGCGGCGAAGACGATCTCGGCGCGCGTCGAGTGCGGGGCGTAGGACGTCAGGTTGCCGCCGATGGCCGTCCAGGTCTTCCCGCCATCGGCGCTGCGGTAGCTCGGTGCCGTCGTGCCCTTGAGGCAGCCATCGGTCGCTCCCGCGTAAACGACCGCTGCATCGGCTGGGCTCACGGCGATGGCCCGCACCTGGAGATCGGCTCGCAGCGTCGTCCAGGTCTTGCCGCCGTCGGTCGACTTCAACAGGCCGGCGCCCCCGGCGTACAGCGTGGCCGGCTGGCGCGGATCGGCGGCCACGGCTCGAAGGTTCTGTCCAGCAAGTCCCGATGGCTGCCAGACCGGCTCCCGGGTCGGCTCGGCTGTAGGCGAGGATGCGGCCGCGCGGGTTGAAGACGGGGTTGCGGACGTTGGGGTCGCGCGCGGGCTGGCCGGCGTAGCCTGGGCCGTCGGCGCCACGGTCGCGGAGTACGGCGCGATTTGAGTGGGCGTGCAGGCGGTCAGGGCCAGGATGGCCAGGGCGATGCCAAGCAACGCTCGGTTCGGCTTGGTCTGGTCGACCATGTCTCCTCCTCGCCGCCTCCGGCCCCGGGTCTGCTCCCAGAACGAGCTTGAATGAACACGAACGAACAGTTTTGGAAAAACTCATGGCTTGGGCCGCGTTGCCCGCAGCCCCTTTTTGTTTTTCGCCGGAGACCGGCCGCGCTCCGCCTTGATCCGGCCGATGAGCCGGTACCAGAGGGCGAAGGCGACCGCGATGCTCAGGACCGCGACGATCTGGGCCTGGCTCAGGCCCAGGAACATGATGGTGTCTTGTCGGAAGAAGCTGATCCAGAAGCGGCCGACCGAGTACAGGACGAGGTAGAGCAGGAAGAGCACGCCAGGCCGCGGGACCGAACGCCGGAACTGCACCAGCAGCGCGAAAACGGCCAGATCCCAGAGGAGCTCGTAGCCAACGGCCAGGTGGACGGCCTGGCCCGACTCGCCCAGGGTGTTCGGGTGCGTGTAGCTCACGCTCCACGGCCCGTCCGTTGGCTTACCGTGGTGCTCGCCGTTGATGATGTCGCCCAGACGGCCGATGGCCATGCCTGTGATGAGGCCAAAGGCGCCCACGTCGGCCAGCCGGCCGATGGGGAGCTTGCGCCAGGTGGCGTAGAGGATGCCCGTCGCCGTGCCCCCGATGATCGCCCCGTAGATGGCGATGCCCCCCTCGTTGAGGAGGAAGATCTGGACCGGGTTCTGGGAGTAATAGCCCCACTGATCGATCACGTGGAAGAGCCGGGCGCCGACGATCCCGCCCGGCACCGCCCAGGTCGCCACGCCGAGCACATCATCTTCGGTGACGCCCATTCTGGTCGCCAGCCGGAGAGCCAGCCACATGGCGACCAGCAGGCCGACCGCAGTGAACAGGCCATGCCAGCTCACCGTGAACGGGCCAAGTTGGGCCAGATTCGGGTCGATGTAGATCTCGATCACAGTTCCCTCAATCCTGTCTTCAACCGACCTGTCTTCAACCGATGGTGGACAGCCGGGCCGCGGCGCAGGCGTCCTCGAACACCGGTGCAATAGTCGGCGCAGTGGATGCCGCCGTAAACGGCGGGCCAGAAACACCGAGGCCCGGGCCCGCCCTGATGAACCTTGCTGAATTCTTTCGGTACAAGCAGCCGTTGTCGCCGCCCTGAAGGGCGGGCCTCGGATCAAGGGAACCAGGCCCGCCCTTATGAACCTTGCCAAAATAATCGGGTATTGAGGCCCATGCTGCCGCCCTGAAGGGCGGGCCTGGTTTCCTCGGCCCGAGGCCCGCCCTGATGGACCTTGCCAAAATAATCGGGCATTGCAGCCCATCCCGCCGCCCTGAAGGGCGGGCCTGGTTCCCTTGATCCGAGGCCCGCCCTTCAGGGC
>JACQGI010000043.1 GCA_016199625.1 Acidobacteriota bacterium
AACTTTCAACGTTCAGCGGGACATCCCCGGCGCCTTCGTCGACGTGGCTACGTTCCTACCACTCGAACGATTCACCGGGATCCGAAACCAGATCCAGCACCTCGACCGGGCATCGAGCTCGCTCATCAGCATCTTCACGGACGCATTCGAGTGTCACGCGGAGAATGGGGCAGGGCATCTGGTTTGGATCCGCGACGACAGGCAACTGCAGGTTGACGTGCTGAAACAGCTCACTTGGTACTACGTCATCCTCCGGCCCGGTCTCGCCACGCAGCAAGCCGGTCAGGAGAAGATCATTGAGCTCCTCTTCACGCATTTCCTTGGTGTGATAGGGGACAAGAAAAAGGACCCGCTCCTGCCGCCAGGATTCCGAGGTCTCTTCCACCCGGACGGACCTTCCAACCAACCGCACAGGGCGCGTCTCGCTGCAGACATCGTGTCGGGTTTGACCGAACAAGAAGCAGTGATGCTGTTTAGGCGCCTAACGGGGCATAGCAGTGGTTCCCTTCTGGACTGGCTTCCCACATGAGTGGCACCGCGTCCGCTCGCCTTCGACCATCGGGACAGGGGCTATCGTCCGCGTCTGGAAGTTCGTCACAGCTCAGTCCGGCGCGGCGTAGTTGATCGGCGCTCCGGCGTAGCGCGTCTCGCGGATCCGCTGGAAGATGGCGTCGCCGTCGGGGAAGCCGGGCCGGACGTAGTAGTAGTGGGCGTCGTAGGGGTTGCGCCCGAAGGCCGCCGCCAGGCGATAGCCGCGCCGCTCGGCGTATCCCTTCAGGACCAGGACCATGCGGAGCCACTCGCGGCCCAGGCCGCGCTCGGCGGCCCCGGCCTTCTCGGGCGGCAGCGCCGGCGAGAAGGGCGCGTGGAACGCGACGACCTCGGGCCGGTAGCGATCGAGGTACTCCTCGGTGACGACGCCGTTGCGGGCGATCCAGGCGTCGTTGAGCCCCCACGCGTCCACGGCGCGCCAGCCGGAGTACAGGGGCAGGAGGCCGGCCTCGGACGTCACGAGGGTGTATCCCTCGTCGCGGTACTCCGAGAGCATGACGGCGACGTCGTAGAGCCCCAGCGGCCGGCTGCGGATCTTGCGGTACTCGCGGAACTGCGCGACGAGGAGGACCGCCGAGGCGGCGAGGGCCAGGGCCGTCCACGCGCCTGAGGGGACGCGGGCCCTCACGCGGGCCGCGAGGGGCGCATCGAGAAGCGCCCGGCCCGCGGGGAGCCACGCGACGAGGATCGCCGGCACGATGGGGTAGCGGAAGCGCATGAAGTAGTTGGTCTCGTCCGAGATGAGGATCCACAGCGCGCCGAAGGCCACGACCGGGAGGAGACCGAAGAGCGCGGCGCGGCGCGCGTCGAAGGCGGCGAGGCCCGCCACGAGGACGGCGAGGAACGGGCCGCCCAGGACGGCGACGTTGCGGAAGGCCTTCTCGAGGACGTCCCAGTGCAGGACGAAGCCTCCCTTGCGATAGAACGGGTTGGGGAGGGGGTGGCCGAAGTGCGCCCAGCGCCACGCGAAGTAGGCGAGGCCGAGGGTGAGGAAGACCGAAGCGAAGCCCCCGAGCACCGCGACGCGGTCGCCCCGACGCAGGAGCAGGACGGCCCCCAGGAAGAAAACGCCCAGGAGAGCCCCCTCGGGCCGCGCCATTCCCATGAGCACGGCCGCGAGGCCGAGCCAGCGCCCGCGCGTGGCGGGGCGTTCGCCCTCGAGGGCGGAAGACGCGGCGACGCAGCCGGCGAGCGTCGCGAGGGCGAAGAGCGGTGTCCCGTAGCAGACCGCCGCGTAGCGCCACGCGGGGCCGAGAGCCACGTACGCCGCCGACAGGAGGGCCGCTCCCCGCCCGGCGCCGTGGAGCAGGCGGATCGCGAGGAACACACCGAGGACCGTCAGCGCGTGGGCCGCGAGGCCCACGCCCCGCGCCGCCGCCTCGACCCCGGCCCCGAGGCGGTGAACCGCCGCGACGGCGAGCATGAAGAGGAAGTCCGTGGCGCCGTCGAGGGGCGGCTCGCCCACGTTCCAGGCGATGCCGTGCCCCTCGGCCAGGTGGACCGAGTAGCGCAGCAGCATCGCAGCGTCCTCCTCGGGGTGCGCGAGCTGCCGGGGGACGCCGGCCCAGTACGCGGCCAGGAGAGCCAGGAGGACGGCGGCGCAGGCGGCGTCGGGGAGCCTGTCCTCGTGGGGCCAGGGGCCGGTGCCGCCGGTCACGTGGCTACCGCGCGTGCCGGTAGATGGCGGAGACGAAGACCCGGTGGGCGCGAAAGGACACCCGGTCGCCGTTGAGGTCCGTGTAGTCGCCGTACTCGCGAAGGTAGGCCACGTCGAACAGGATCGGCCCCACCAGGATCCCCGTTCCCGCCGTCCACCCGCTGAAGCGCGGAGGCCGGTTGGCGCGCACCGGCAGCGTGACGGGATCCCCGCCCTCGACGGGGATCGTGACGAGCGGCGGCTCCTCGTTCAGCTCCCGGAAGTACTGCCGGTCGGTGAAGAACCCCGCGCGCAGGGGGACCTTGATCCGCCCCAGGATGAGGACGTACTCGGCGCCGATGCGGGTCTGCTCGGTATCCTGCTGGTCCGAAGCGACGAGGTCGGGATAGGGCAGGCGTTCGAAGACGTCCTCCGGCGCCTGCGGCACCACGGGGCTGCCGTCGTCGTTGGCCGGGGGCAGGGTGAAGTAGTCGTGGATCCGCCCGCCCGACCAGAAGGTGCGCGTGTAGTCGAGGGACACCGTGACGGGGCTCCAGGGGCGCCACGAGGCTCCGACGCCCGCCGCTCCCGGGAGACGCAGCTCGACGTCGTCGCTGGCGAAGGCGTTGGTCGTGATGCGGTCCGGGGCGCCCTGCCGGCTCTCGCGGTCGACGCGCGTCCGGCTGAGCCGGACGTCGCCGGAGAACGGCGTCTTGGCCACTGCGGCGAGGTTGAGGCTCTCTACGGGCGTCCAGATGACTCCGAGGTGGAGGTTCCAGCCCGAGAGGTCGAAGTCCGTGTCCTGCCGGGTGCGCCGCCGCAGCTCGCGCTCGACGATCTGGCTGTAGCCGTTGAACCACTTGTTGATCGTGGCCCCCACCCGGACCTCGCGCGAGACCTGCAGCCCGCTTCCCAGGGCGAGGACGTCGAAGCCGCCCGAGGCCTCGACGGTCCGGACGTTCCTCTCACGCTCGATAGTCCGGGTCCCGGTGAAGGAGATGGCACGCTGGAAGCTGATCTGCGCGGCGCCGTCGATGCGTCCCGCCTCGAAAGGATACGTGAACGCCAGGAAGTCCGGCGCGTTGCCCGTCGTGCGGTCGGTGACGACCTCGCCGTCCGGCCGCTGCTCGGTCGGCGGGACGCGGGTCGTGCGGTCCAGGCGGTTCAGGCCCACCCAGGCGGCCGACAGCTCGGGGCGCCGCAGGTAGCTCAGCCCCGCCGGGTTCCAGGAGGCCGCAGTCGCGTCGTCGGCGCGCGCGAGGAACGCTCCGCCCATGCCGAAGGCCCGCGCCCCCGAACCCAGGACGACGCTCGCCCGCGTCTGCAGGTCCAGGGCATCCTGGTCGAGGCGCTCGGGACGAGGCGTGGGCACGGGCGATTGTGCGCGGGCCGTGACGGCGAGGCCCAGCACCGCGGCGGCGGACCATGCTGCGGCGCGCCGCGCCCGCCAGGCGCACCTCCGACCCTTCCTCTGGATGCAGGTGGTCATGAGAATGAGGCAGCCGAGGATAACACGGCTATGATGCGCGCGTGTCGCGTTCGTCCCGCGGTCACGCGCTCGTCGTCCTCGGTGCGGCTCTCGCCCTCCGCCTCGGCCTGATTCTCGTCTTCGACCGAGAGGCCGGCGATGTCCTGCGCTACCGGCGCGT
Source organism: Acidobacteriota bacterium (assembly GCA_016199625.1). Lineage (GTDB taxonomy): Bacteria > Acidobacteriota > Vicinamibacteria > Fen-336 > Fen-336 > JACQGI01. Next base: position 3,838 of record JACQGI010000043.1, read on the forward strand.
GGCGGTCGCCGTGCTCGAGGGGCAATGGAATCCCTACGCCCTGAAGCACCTCTACCCGTATCCGCCGGTCTGGATCTGGTTCGAGGCCGGGGCCGAGTGGCTCGCGCGGGCGACGGGCCTCGGCTTTCCGGTGCTGGTCAAGCTCCCCGTCCTCGCGGCGGACCTCGGCATCGTGGCCGTGCTCCTGCGGTGGCCCCGCCCCGCCGGCCGCGCCGCGTGGCTCTACGCGCTCCACCCCGTGAGCCTGCTGGTCACGGGCGTCCACGGGCAGTTCGACGCGCTGATGCTGCTGCCGGCCCTCCTCGCCGTGCGTTGGCACGACGAGGGTCGCTACGACCGGAGCGCGCTCGGCCTGGCCGCCGCGATCGCCGTGAAGTCCATCCCGGTCCTGCTCCTCCCGTTCCTCGCGCCGCGCGGTGCGGACGGCCGTGCCCGATGGCGCTTCCTCGTCCTGGGCACGGCGCCCGTGGCCCTGCTGCTCCTCCCGTACGCGATCGCCGATCCGACCGCGCTCCTCCGCGAGCTGTTCGGCTACGGCGGCGTCGCGGACTTCGGCTGGATCGGCCTGGTGCGTGGCGCGGCGTGGTGGACGACGGGACGACTGGCCCGGAGCGACGCGGCGCACTGGGGCGCGCTCGTGCCCGTGGCCAAGGCGCTGTTCCTCGTCGTGTATGCGGCCCTGGCCGCGGCCTTCTGGCGGGGGCGGTTGCGCTGGCCGTCCTCCGTCGCAGCGCTCGCCGTGTTCCTCGCGTTCCAGGTCCTCTACGGCTCCGTCAGCGCGCAGTACCTGCTCTGGGTGGTGCCGTTCGCCGTGCTGGCGCCCGACCGCTCGTTCGCCGCTCACACGGTCGCCGCGACGGCCGCCCTCGTCGGCTTCTACGCCTTCCTTCAGCCGGAGATGCTCCCCGGCGACACGGCCTTGATGGCGGGCTCACGCGAGGCCGCGGGCCGGCTCTGGGTCCTGGGCGTCGCCGGCGTGCTGTCCGCCGGCGCCTTCTGGCTCCTCTCCCTCGTGCGCCGGGGCCGGCGGTCCGCCGAAGGCTAGCGGAGCGGCGAGTCGGGCCGCTCCCCGCACCGGAGCGACAGCGCCCGCCCCTCGTCGGCGAGGCCGAGGCATTCGAAGAGATTCCGGACGTTCTGGCCCAGGCGGTCGCCCCGCACCGGGGTCTCGAGGATCGCCTCGACCAGCCCTCGGGCCAGGACTGCGACGGCGTCGGCGGCGCGGAGCGCCTCTGCGAACGGGGGGTCCTCTTCGAATCCACGGAGCTCGCACTCGAGTCGCTCGATGGCCTGGACGAGGCCCACGGCCCCGCCGTTGCCGGCTTCGCCGAACGCGCCCAGGGCCTCGAGGCTGCGGCTGATCCGCTGGGCGACCGTGCGGGCGTGGGGGAGGTTGATGCGGACGTAGCGCCGGTAGGCTTCGTCGCTCATGGGCGTCGCGTCACCGGCCAGTCTAACAGGGCGCCGGCCTCGCTGGGGGCGCATCGCGCTGCGCCCGCGCCCGGGTGGAAAGCCATCGGAGCGCGTGCTAGTCTGGGCTTTTCGCAGAGACGCCATGATCGTCAAGGAGACGCTCGACAACGGACTGACCCTCCTCACGGAGGTGATGCCCCACGTCCGCAGCGTGGCCATCGGTGTCTGGCTCAAGCGGGGCAGCCGCCACGAGCGACCGGAGCAGACGGGACTCAGCCACTTCATCGAGCACATGGTCTTCAAGGGCACGAAGAACCGCTCGGCGGAGGCCATCGCCGCCCAGGTGGACTCCATCGGCGGCCACATGGACGCCTTCACCTCGAAGGAGTACGCCGCCTTCCACCTGAAGGTCCTCGACGACCACCTGCCCCTGGCCGTGGACATCCTCGGCGACATCGTCCTCAACCCGCTCTTCGACCCGACGGAGATGACCAAGGAGAAGAAGGTCATCTTCGAGGAGATGAGCATGGTCGAGGACACGCCCGACGATCTCGTGGTGGAGCTGTACACGCAGGCCTTCTGGCCGGACCACCCGCTGGGCCGGCCGATCCTCGGCACGCGCCGCAGCGTCAAGGGGTTCACCCGCGACCACCTGGCGGGGTTCTTCCGCAGCGTCTACCACCCCGGGAACATCCTGATCGCGGCGGCCGGAAACCTGGACCACGGCGCGCTGTCCGGCCTCGTCCGGCGCCATTTCGGCGCCCTGGCCGGCGGCCGGAGCAACGGCTCGGGCCGTCCTCCGAAGGCGGCGGCGCGGATCATCACCCGCTCGAAGCAGGAGCTGGAGCAGATTCACCTCTGCCTCGGCGCGCCCGCGTTCCCCCAGGCCCATCCGGACCGCTACGCCTCCTACATCCTCAACACCGTCCTCGGGGGCAGCATGTCCTCGCGGCTCTTCCAGAAGGTCCGGGAGAAGCGCGGGCTCGTGTACTCGATCTCCTCCGGCGTGACGTCCTACTCCGACGCGGGAACCCTCACGGTCTACGCGGGGACCAGCCTCGACTCCGTGGACGAGGTCGTGCGCCTGACCGTGGAGGAGTTCCGGCGCCTCAAGGGCGAGCCGATCCCCGACGAGGAGCTGCGCCGTGCCAAGGATCACCTGAAGGGGAGCCTGATGCTCTCCCTCGAGAACACCGGCAGCCGCATGAGCCACCTCGCGCGCCAGGAGATCTACTTCGGCCGGCAGTTCGGCCTCGACGAGACCCTGGCGGGCATCGAGGCGGTCACCGCCGACGACGTCCAGCGCATCGCCAGCCGCATCTTCGACACCGACCTGGCGGCGAGCGTGCTCGGCAACCTCGAGGGCTACCGGCCCAAGCCGTCGCTGCTGCGGATCTAGAGTCCAGCACACCGGGTCCGGTCGGAGCTCCCGAGGTCCGCGGCCGAGGTAGAATGACCCTGACCATGGCCACGGCAGCGAAGACGGTCTTTCCACACATCACGACCGACCCCGAGGTGTGCCACGGGCGCCCCTGCATCGCCGGCACGCGGGTCCGCATCATGGATGTCGTGGCCGCCCACGAGCAGGGTGTCTCCCCGGCCGAGCTACGGGACTACTTCGCAACCCGTCCCCTCACGCTTGCCGAGATCTACGCGGCCCTGGCGTACTACAACGACCACAAGGACGAGGTCGAGGCCGACTTCGCCGAGGACGAACGGCTGGCGTCCGAGGGGATGGCTCAAGAGGCTGAACTGCGCAAGCACCGCTCCGGCCGATAGTGCCCGGCCGGTTCAAGCTCCTGACCGACGAGCATTGGTCGAAGGCTCACATCAAGGCGGCGCGTGATGCGGGGTGGGAAGTGCTCCGAGTCGTCGATGTCGCTGAGCTGGGACAAGGGACGCTGGACCCGGAAGTCTTGGCCTACTGCTCCCAACGCCGATACGTGTGGGCCACGACGGATCAGCGTGCCCAAGGACACATCACCGACTGGATCAACTCCGGCAGGACGCTCCCGGGCGTCATCATGGCTGTCCAGCGCCACCGCATCACGCCGGGACGTCTCGTCCGCTTCCTCGAGAAGCTCTCCGCCGAAGAAGCGCCCTTCGCGGGCGTCATCCGCTTCGTGACTCCGGCGGAGGAGTAGCCTCGCGCGCTATCGCGGGCGCCCCGCGCGGCTGTAGACTGTGGGCTCGAGCACGATCCGCACGAAGCCCGCAGAGACGTTCGCACTCGAGGGGCTGCCCGCTTTGGTGCGGCTCGCCGCCGAGGGCGCGGACCCCACGCGCCTCGCCCAGGCCTGCGCCGTAGCGCCTCGGCTTCGTCGCTCGACGCTCTACCGGCGGATGAAGGCCCTGGGCCTGGCGCCGCCCGAGGACTGAGGGGCCCCGGCCGCCGCCCGTGCGTTCTCCAGGGGGATCGCGGTCTCGTACTTTGCACGAAGATCGAGAAGCTCGTCAACGACTACAAGGACATCGTCTCGGACTGCCCAGACTGCGGTACCCTGGTGACAGGAGTCTTCCCGCGAGGGCCGCTGTGTCCCTTCCTCGGCGACCGAAACCCGTCGCGTTGGTCCTCGACGACGAGGACGACGTGCATGACTTCGTCAGCCTCATCCTCCAGGACACGGGCTACACCGTGGAAGGGGCGGTCGATGGCGGGACGCTGCGGGCTGGTTTGCCCTGATCCGACCGCTACGCGGTGCGCCCCATGCTCTACGTTCTCGCATCGTTCCTCCTGCCGGCGCTCGCCGTGGTCCTCGGCGTCTCGCATCGATACTGGCAGCGACTCCGCGAGCGAGAGCGGTTCATCCTCACCATGAGGGAGATCACGACCCCACAGAAGGTGAGCGCAGTGGAAAGAGCCCGGCTGGAGTTGCTGCGCGCTCCCTGGTGGGCCGCCTGGCGGTGGCTTCCGGATCTCTGGGACTGGCCGACGGAGTAGGGCTGGGGTGGGTGAGCGAACCTGACCGGAGACCGCCTCCGGCTCGCCTGCGGCCTTTTCGCATTAGACTAGCGGCGTGCCCCTCCGCTTCCGCGTCCTGGGTTCCGGCAGCTCGGGCAACGCCACCCTGGTCGAGGGCGGGGGGACGCGCCTCCTCATCGACGCCGGTCTCGGCCCTCGCGCTCTCGCCGACCGGCTCAAGAGCGCCGGCGTCGAGCCCGAGTCCCTCGAGGCCGTGGTGGTCTCCCACGAGCACGCCGACCATGCGTCCGGGGCCGCGGCGTTCTCGCTCAAGTGGGGCGTGAGGTTGTGCGGCTCGCGCGGGACGTACGCCGCGGCTGGGTTCGGCGCGACCAGCATCGAAGGGTACGACGTCGTCGCTCCGGGGGGCTCGCGCGACGTCGGGGCTCTCACGGTGACGGCCGTCCCCGTGCCGCACGATGCGGCCGGCCCCCTGGCGTTCGTCGTCTCCTGCGCCGGCTCCTCGATGGGCCACGCGACCGACCTCGGCCATCTCCCTCGTGCGGTGGTCGAAGCCTTCGCGGGCTGCGACGCCGTGCTGGTGGAGTCCAACTACGATCCCGCGATGCTCCGCGACGGCCCTTACCCCTGGTCGCTCAAGGAGCGGATCCTCAGCCCGCTGGGTCATCTCTCGAACGGGGACGTCGCGCGGTACCTCCGCGCCAGCCTCGGGTCACGCTGCCGCACCGTGGTGCTGGCCCACCTCTCGGAGAAGAACAACCACCCGGAGCTGGTCCGCATGACGGCCGAGACGGCCCTCGACGAGGCGGGCCGCGGTGACGTGCGCGTCGAGATCACGAGCCGTGAGGGCACGGGCTGGATCGCCGTCGGCCGACGCTCGTCCGCCGACGCCCAGATGCGCCTGTTCTGACGCCCACCCCGCGCCGCGGCCTGGATCATCGGGCCCATGGCCCGCGCGCGGCGCCCGCGGCAAATTGGATGGCGAGGGGGCCGGGAGGCGGTCATGGAGCGCCTGCGGGACAGCCTCGAAGACCTGATCGTCCAGACGTCAACGAACCTCGCCCCCGACGTGAGACGGGCCCTCGCCGCGGCGCGTGCCCGGGAGGCCCCCGGGAGCCGCTCGGCCCTGGCCCTGGACACCATCGCCCTGAACGTGGACATGGCCTGCGACCGCTGCGGGCCGATCTGCCAGGACACCGGCCTGCCGTTCTTCCACGTGAAGGCGCCGGTCGGTGTCGACGAGCTGGAGTTCTCCGAGGCCGTCGCCGAAGCCGTGGCCGCCGCGACGCGGGCCGGGACCCTCCGACCGAACTCGGTGGACTCCCTCACGGGCCGCAACACCGGCGACAACCTGGGGCCCGGAACCCCCGTGGTGCACTTCGAGCAATGGCTCTCCGACGAGATCGAGGTGCGCCTGATCCTCAAGGGCGGCGGCTGCGAGAACAAGGGGGCCCAGTACTCGCTCCCGTGCGAGCTGCCGGTCCTGGGACGCGCCGACCGCGACCTCGAGGGCGTTCGCAAGTGCCTGCTCCACGCCGTCCACCAGGCCCAGGGACAGGGGTGCAGCGTCGGCGTCCTGGGCGTCGCCATCGGCGGCGACCGGGCTTCGGGCTACCAGCTCGCCAAGGAGCAGCTCTTCCGCCCGCTGGACGACACGAGCCGAGATCCGATCCTCGCGGCCCTCGAGGCGGAGGTCGTCGAGAAGGCCGACACCCTCGGCATCGGGACCATGGGATTCGGCGGTGCCGTGACCCTCGTCGGATGCAAGATCGGGGCGTACAACCGGCTGCCGGCCAGCTTCTTCGTCACGGTCTCGTACGACTGCTGGGCCCTCCGCCGCATGGGCGCCGTCCTCGACGCGAAAACCGGCGCCCTCCGCCGCTGGTTGTACCGCGAGGGCCCGGCGCACCGCATGGCGGCCGAGGCGGGCCTGCCTCTGACCGGGCGAGAGATCCGCCTGACGACGCCGCTCTCGGAGGAGGAAGTCCTGCGGCTGCGGGTCGGCGACGTCGTCCTGTTGTCGGGGGTCCTCCACACCGGCCGCGACGCCCTGCACCACTACCTCATGAGCCACGACGCACCGGTGAGCCTCCGGGGCGCGGCTCTCTACCACTGCGGGCCCGTCGCGCTCGAGAAGGACGGGCGCTGGACGATCACCGCTGCCGGTCCCACGACGAGCATCCGCGAGGAGCCTTACGAGGCCCACGTCATCCGCACGTTAGGCGTGCGCGCGGTGATCGGCAAGGGTGGCATGGGCGCCAGGACCCTCGCGGCGCTCCGCGAGCACGGTGCCGTCTACCTGAGCGCCATCGGCGGTGCCGCGCAGTACTACGCTGCTTGCATCGAGGGCGTCGAGGGGGCGGATCTCCTGGAGCTGGGCGTCCCCGAGGCCATGTGGCATCTCCGCGTCCGCGAGTTCCCCGCCATCGTGACCATGGACGCGACCGGCCGCAGCCTCCACGCCGACGTCGAGCGCGCCTCCGAGGAGGCCCTCGCGGAGCTCGCCGTGCCCGCCGCGCGCTGACCGCCGCCGCGCGCCCGACGCAAAGGCTTCGGGGACGCGAGCCCCTCCGCTGAAGAACTTTCGGCTCCGCGGCGCCAACCCCCGGGCCTGGCGCCGGTGTGCCGATTGCACACGAGCTCTTCCACTCCGGCCAGATCGTCGTGCTGATGCAGGCTCAGGGGCTGACGCCGAGCGGCTAGCCGGACGGGCGGCCGGGCCTCAGTCGCTGCGGAAGGTCTCCTTCACCCGCCGGCGGATCTCGTCGGGGTCGCTCACGAGCAGGATGCGATGGATCTCGCGCGGACCGTCGACTTCGACGTAGCCCCACCACGCCGCCTGGGCGGCGGCCCTCCGGATGGACACGTGCCAGTCGCCGGGGAGAGCCTCGAACACGGCCTCCACGTCGGCCTCGATCACGACCTTCTTCGGGTGGGTCGCAGGGATGTCGCTTCGAACGAGAATCGGGCTCATGGCGCCAAAGGGCTCGTCGGGAGGAGCAGCAAGCGGGATGCCACGCCAGGGTCGACGCCGGCGGGGGAACTGTGCGCGGCCCCGTGCCACAAAACTGCGGTTGTATCCGCCGCAGGATCTTCGGATTCCGTCGCCTGCAGGGGCATGGCTGGCGCCGGCGGCCGGGAGGCACGATGATTGCTCATCACAGGGTGAGAGAGCCGGGATGAACGAGATCCGGCGTGTCCTCGTGGCGGCCGACTCCTCGGCCTGCGCCGAGCGGGCGTTCGCCGTGTCACTGGCCTTGGCCCGGCGCTCGGCGGCCGAGCTTCTCGCCGTCCACGTGATCGCGCCGGTTCCCGTCGCCTCCGGCCCCCGACGCGAGCCCGAAGGCGAGCCCACGTTCGCCGAGACGCGCGCCCCGCGCCTCGCGGCGGCCGCATCGGCTGCGGGCGTCGAGGCCGAGGTCGTCGTCGAAGAAGGCGACGTCGCCGACGAGATCCTCCGGCGGGCCGAGGAGTGGCCCGCGGACCTGCTGGTCGTCGGCACGCGCTCCGGGAGGGGACCCGAGGAATGGGCCCTCGGCTCCGTGGCCGCTGCGGTGCTCCGCGGCGCACGACGGCCCGTAGTCGTCGTGCCGGAGCCCCAAGGCCCCGCCGCCGAGCCGGCGCTCGAGCGCCTTCTCTGCCCCCTGGACTTCTCCGAGCCGTCCTTCCACGCCCTCGAGTGGGGGCGTGCCCTGGCGCGCCGGTTCGAGGCGCGGCTCGCCCTTCTCCACGTCCTCGAGTGGTTCCCGGAGGAGGGAGGGGCGCCCAGCGCTCCGGAGTATCGCATCGACTTCGCCGAGGAGGCGCGCCAGAGGATCCGGAGCGCTCTGCCAGCCACGGCGTGGGAGGGGGTCGATCGCGAGTTGCTGGTGACCGCCGGCCGGCCCCACCGCGAGATCCTGCGCGTGGCGCGCGCCTGCCGGACCGACCTGCTCGTTCTCGGCATACACGGGCGCCGTGGGATCGATCGGGTTCTCCCGGGCTCCACGTTGTGTCACGTGGTTCGAGAGGCGCCCTGTCCCATCCTCGCCGTCCGGCCCCGCTAATTCCATCGAAGGCGCCTCGGACGCCGACCCGGCCGAAGCGAACGAATGCGACGACTCCCCCTGGCCCCGAACGTGCATCGCCCGTGTGCGTGGGGCGGGTGCTCGACTTCCGGGACCACCGGCGGGAGCTCGCCCTCCCCGAGGGAGGACTCGGGACGAACCGCTACGTCTACGCGGTCGTGTCGCGCCGGGCGGGCGGCCTGTCCATCGGGGTCAACGTGAACCCCGACAAGGTCTGCAATTTCGACTGTCCCTACTGCCAGGTGGACCGCACCGTCCCCGGCTCCTTCGAGGGCGTGGACGTGGGCCGGCTCGCTGCGGAGCTGGACACGCTGCTGGCCCGTGTGGGGTCCGGGACCCTGTGGCGCCTCCCGCCCTTCGACACCGTCGCCCCCTCGTTGCGGCGCGTCGCGGACATCGCCTTCTCGGGTGACGGCGAGCCCACGGCGGCCGCGGAGTTCCCCCAAGCGGCGCGACAGGCGCGGGAGCTGCGAGACCGGCGCGGCCTGCCCGTCCCGATGCGCCTGCTCACCAACGCGACTCTCCTCAACCGCTCGCTGGTCCGGTCGGCTCTCGCGCTCTTCGACGAGATCTGGTGCAAGCTCGACGCCGGGACGGAGGGCTACTTCCGCCTCGTGGCGGGCACCCACGTGCCGTTCGAGCGGGTTCTCGAGAACCTGACGGCGGTCGCGCGGGAGCGGCCTGTCGTCGTCCAGAGCCTCTTCTTCACCTTCGCAGGCGCCGGCCCCCGGGACGACGAGATCGCGGCGTACGTCGCGCGCCTCGCGGGGATACTCGGATCCGGGGGGCGGATCGACCGAGTGCAGGTGTACACCGTGGCGCGCCGCCCGGCCGACCCCCGGGTGGGTCCCCTCGGCCGCGAGGCCCTCGAAGCGATCGCGGGGCGCGTCCGAGACCTGGGCGTGGCGGCGGAGGTCCACGGGTAGCGAAACGACGTTCGACGAACGGAGGAAGGTCATGGGCAAGGATTCGCTGACCATCACCGACAACAGGACGGGCAAGGGCTACGAGGTGCCCCTCCGCCACGGGACGATCCGGGCGATGGACCTGAGGCAGGTCAAGACGTCGCCCGACGACTTCGGCCTGATGGCCTACGACCCCGGCTACACGAACACGGCCTCGTGCGAGAGCCGGATCACATTCATCGACGGCGACAAGGGCATCCTCGAGTACCGTGGGTACCCCATCGAGCAGCTCGCCGAGCAGGGCCGCTACCTCGAGACCACGTACCTGCTCCTGAACGGGGAGCTGCCCACGGCCGCGGAGCTGGCGGGGTGGGTGCGCGACGTGACCCACCACACGATCGTCCACGAGAACGTCAAGGAGCTGATGGGCGGCTTCCGCTACGACGCCCACCCCATGGGGATGCTCATGTCCACCGTGGCGGCTCTCAGCACGTTCTACCCCGAGGCCAGGCACGTCCGCGACAAGGCGGTGCGCCGCCGCCAGATCGTGCGCCTCATCGCGAAGATGCCCACCCTCGCTGCGTTCGCCTACCGGCGCTCCGTCGGGTTGCCCTTCGTGTACCCGGACAACGACCTGAGCTACTGCGGGAACTTCCTGCAGATGATGTACCGGGTGAGCGAGGCGCGCTACCACGTGAACCCCGTCCTCGAGCGGGCCCTCGAGGTGCTGTTCATCCTCCACGCCGACCACGAGCAGAACTGCTCCACGTCGGCGGTCCGGAGCGTGGGCTCCTCGGAGTCCGATCCCTACTCGGCCACCGCCGCCGGGATCGGGGCGCTCTACGGCCCGCTCCACGGCGGCGCCAACGAGCAGGTGCTGCGGATGCTCAAGGAGATCGGCTCGAAGGACAAGGTGCCGGCGTTCATCAAGGAGGTGAAGGAGTCCGGGGGCGAGGTGCGCCTCATGGGCTTCGGCCACCGGGTCTACAAGAACTACGACCCGCGGGCCAAGATCATCAAGAGGATGGCCGACCAGGTGTTCGAGGTCACGGGGCGGAACCCGCTCCTCGAGATCGCCCTCGAGCTCGAGAGGATCGCCCTCTCGGACGACTACTTCCTCAAGCGCAAGCTCTATCCCAACGTGGACTTCTACTCGGGGCTGATGTACCAGGCCATGGGCTTCCCCGTGGACATGTTCCCGGTCCTCTTCGCGATCCCGCGGACCTCCGGGTGGCTCGCCCAGTGGGAGGAGATGCTCGAGGACAAGGACCAGAAGATCGCCCGCCCGCGGCAGGTGTTCCTGGGCCCGCCGCGCCGCGAGTACCTGCCCCTCGAGGCCCGGAGCGGCGCCGCCGCTCTCGCCGTCCTGTAGCGGGCGCCCGTGGCCCCGGACGCGCGCTCGCTGCCGGAGAACGCGTACCGCCCCCTCGCCTCGGGCGAGGCCTGAGGCCGCGTGGCGACGACTTCGCACGTCGTCCCGAGCTGCTCGACGACCTTCTCCACGGCCCGCTCCTGGCCCAGGCCCTCCGGGAGATCGGGAAGCTCGGCGGTCGTCTCGAAGGCGAAACCGCCGTCCTCGCAGCGTCGGCGCAGAGCCTCGGGGCGCAGCGGATCGACCGGCATGGGTCACACCTCCAGTCCGTCCCCGTCCCTCGAGGTGCAAGGGCGGTGCCGTCGGATCCGCCGCCGTGGCATGGTCGATGCACCTTCGGTCGACGAGAGGTCCGCGATGCGCAGAATTCTCGTTGCGGCCGCCCTCCTGCTCGTCGCCGTTCCGGCCGCTGGCGGGGACGAGGCCTACGACAGCTCCGCGGCGCTCATGGGAGGCGCCCTCTTCAAGACGTACTGCGCGAGCTGCCACGGCAAGACCGGCGAGGGAGACGGGCCCCTGTCCGCCAGCCTCCGTGTGGCTCCACCCGACTTGCGACGGATCGCCCGGCGCGAGGGGGGGAAGTTCCCGTTCGACAAGGTGTACCGGATCGTCGACGGGCGCGAGCCCGTGAAGGGCCACGGCGGCGCCGACATGCCGGTGTGGGGGGATGCCTTCCTCCAGTCGCGGGACGGCTACAGCGCCGACAGGGTCAGGGAACGGATCACGCAGCTCACGCACTACCTGGCGTCGCTCCAGGAGGCCACGGCGAAGTAGCCCGCGAGCGCCCGGCGCAAAGTCGCACCACGGGTGGCCGCCGGGGCGCATTTCCTTCAGCCTGCGGGCCGCCGGCCGTCGTCGGATCTGCGCCTTCCGCTCCGCGCAGTCTGGCACCGGCCTTGCTCCACGGGAGTGCAGGCGCCTGTGCCTCGGATCGGGCGCCCGCACGAAAAGAGGGCCACCATGCTCGCTGCGAGACTCAAGACGTTCCTCGAGGAGAAGGGCGTGCCGTACGCGACGCTCCCTCACGAGCCGGCCTACACGGCTCAGGGCGTGGCCGCGCGGACGCACGTCCACGGCTGGGAGCTGGCCAAGAGCGTCGTCCTGAAGGTCGACGGCGCCTACGCTCTGGCGGTGCTCCCCGCGCCCGCCCACGTGGACATCGAGCGCTTCCGGGCGGCCACCGGGGCGAAGACTGTCGCCCTGGCGACCGAGGAGGAGTTCAAGGGCCTGTTCCCGGGATGCGACGTGGGCGCGATGCCGCCCTTCGGGAACCTCTACGGGCTCCCGGTCTACGTGGACGAACGCCTCACGAAGGACCCCTCGATCGTCTTCAACGCCGGGACGCACTGGGAGGCGGTCCGGATGGACTACGCCGACTTCGCCCGGCTCGTCCAGCCGAGAGTCATCCGCTTCGGCCGCGGATAGGGCAGCGCGCCCACGGCCTGGGTGCCCGAGAGGAGGAGAATCGGGCAGTCCCGCACCGTGATGTCCCTCCTCGAGAAGGCGCACCTCGGGGAGGTGAGCGTCACGGTGTGGCCCGACGTCCTCGAGGAGATGAGCGAGCGCCGGAGCATCCGCGTCATCGAGTAGGCGAGGACGCCGCGACCGGTCGATCCCGTCCGGTCCCCACGAACGCCGACGTCCGGGGAGACGACCTTGACCACGAGTCGGTCCGACGGCAGCCCGGCGCAGAGGGTCTCGTCCACCTCCTCGGGCGAGGCGACGAACCGATGGGCCGGCACCCGGATCCCCGCGCCCTCGAGGAGGGCATAGACCTCGTGCTCGAGCAGGACCGCGCGTCCCTCGGACTCGGCCCGGGCGAGGAGGGCGTGCGAAGCCGCGCGCTCGAGGCCGGCCGAGACCATCAGACGGCCACGCCCATCAGGGCGCGGGCCTCCTCGATGGACTCGCGGCATAGCTGGATGGATCGCGACAGCATCTGCTTCTCGGTCCCGGTCAGGGAGACCTGGAAGATGCGCTCGACGCCCCCGGCTCCGAGGAGGACGGGCACGCCGAGGTAGACGTCCCGGGCGCCGTACTCGCCCTGGAGGTACGCCGAGCAGGGCACGACCCGCTTCTCGTCCTTCAGCACCGCCTGCACCATGTCCGCGATGGCGCCGGCGGGGGAGAAATAGGCGCTGAACCCGAGCATCTTCACGATCTCGCCTCCCGCCCCACGGGTGCGCGCGACCGCCGCCTCGAGCCTCTCGGGCGGGAGCAGCTCCTCGACGGGGATGCCGCCCGCTGCGGCGCAGCGGACCAGGGGGACCATCTCGTCGCCGTGACCGCCCAGCACGAGGGCGGTGACGTCCCTGACGGAGCAGCCCAGCTCCATCGCCAGGAAAGCGCGCAACCGGGACGTGTCGAGGATCCCGGCCATGCCGAAGACCCGCTCGCGCGGCCATCCCGTCACTGCTTTGGCCACCCAGGCCATGGTGTCGATAGGGTTGGTCACCATGAGCAGGAAGGCCCCGGGCGACCAGTGCATCACCTGCTCGACCACGGACCGCACGATGGCGATGTTCTTCTTCAGGAGGTCCTCCCGGCTCTCACCGGGCTTGCGTGGCAGGCCTGACGTGACGACGACGACGTCCGAGTAGCGGCTCTCCTCGTATCCCGTGGAACCCGCGACACGGACGTCGCTGCCGTCGAGGGGACCCAGCTCCATGAGGTCCAGGGCCTTGCCGTGGGCCAGGCTCGGGACGACGTCCACGAGCACGACGTCTCCCAGGGCGCGCTTCGCCAGGACGTGGGCCGTGGTCTCTCCCACGCGCCCGGCCCCGACCACCGTGATCTTCCTGCGCATGTGCACCTCCCGCCTGTGTCCAATCTCCGCCTGGAAGGGGGAGGGCGACATGAGCCGTTTGGTCCACGGTGCCCCGCCTCGCGGAGGGGCGGGTCAGCGGCGCGTGTCGGCTCTCGAGACCCGCGTCCGGGTGTAGGCGATCAGGCCGCCGGCGTCGATGATCGCCTGGCGCGCCCTGGGGAGCGGCTCGACGGCGAAGCTCCGACCGGACGTCCGGTCGACGACCCGATCGGCCAGGATCTCGAGGTCGTGGCCCTCCGAGGTCTCGACCTCGGGGGCGGTGACCACGGCGAGGCCCAGGTTGATGGCGTTCTGCAGGAAGATCCGCGCAAAGCCCTTCGCCACGATCACGAGACCGTGACCCTGCAGGCACGACGCCGCCTGCTCGCGGGAGGAGCCGCAGCCGAAGTTGCGGCCCGCCACGATCACGCTGCCCGCAGGCACCTGCTTCGCCGTGAGCCTTCCGTTGAACTCCACGTCGTCGGCGAAGGCGAACTGGGGGGTCTCGCTGGGGAGCACCGTGGCCATGTAGCGGCCGGGGTAGATCACGTCCGTCGAGACGTCGTCGCCGAGTGCCAGCACGACTCGCGGCATCGGGCCTCCTAGGTCCCCTTGCGGGGATCAGTGATCGCGCCTGTGAGAGCCGAGGCTGCAGCCACGTCCGGGGAGCAGAGGTACACCTCCGACCGAGGGTTGCCCATCCGCCCCTTGAAGTTGCGGTTCGTCGTGGAGAGAGCCACCTCGCCGTCGCCCAGGGCCCCCTCGTGGACGCCGAGGCAGGGCCCGCAGCCGGAGTTCATGACGACGGCGCCGGCCCGCATGAGGTCCGCCACGAAGCCCCGCTCGACGGCCTGCTGGTAAATGCGGGCCGAGGCCGGGAAGACGAGGAGGCGGGTTCCCTGGGCGACCTTGCGCCCCCTGACTGCGCGGGCCGCCGCCTCGATGTCGTCGAGCCGGCCGTTGGTGCAGGAGCCGATGACGACCTGGTGGACGCGCACCCCCTCGACTGCGGCGATGGGCCTCACGTTGTCCACCGTGTGGGGGCAGGCGATCTGGGGGACCAGCGTCGCGACGTCGACCTCGATCGTCCGCTCGTACGCCGCGTCGTCGTCCGGGACGACGAGGTGCAGCGGCTCCTGGACTCGGGCCTCCGCCCGGAGGTAGCGAACCGTCTCCTCGTCCCCGGGGACGAGGCCCGACGTGGCGCCCGCCTCCACCGACATGTTGCAGAGGACGAGCCGGCCCGACGTGGACATGCTCCGGATCGTCTCCCCGTGGAACTCGAGCACGCGGAAGTTGGCCCCCTCGGCCCCCAGCGCCCCGATGAGGTGGAGGATCAGGTCCTTGGGGCCGACGTGGTCGGGGAAGCGGCCCCTCACCGACACCTCGATCGTGGCCGGGACCTCGACGTTCAGCGCCACGCCCAGGGCCCAGACGCTCGCCATCTCGGTCGCTCCGATCCCGAAGGCGAATGCGTCGAGGGCGCCGTGGCTGGTCGTGTGGGAGTCCGTCCCCACGACGACCGCCCCGGGGCGCACGTAGCCGTTCTCGGGCAGGACCTGGTGGCAGATCCCGCCCACGTCCCCACGGATGTCGTGGAAGCGGCCGATGCCGTTGGCTGCGACGAACTCCCGGACCTTCCTCTGGTTCGTGGCGGTCTTGGGCGACTCGGCCGGGACCCGATGGTCGAAGACGATGGCGATCCTCGCGGGATCCCAGATCCTGGGCGCGACGCCCGTGCCCTCGAAGACCTCGAGGAACCGGTTGACGACGAGCGCGGCGTTCTCGTGGGACATGGCGAGGTCCACGGCAGGCTCGACGACGTCACCCACGCGGACGGCCTCGCGCCCCGACGCCCGCGCCAGGATCTTCTCGACGACGGTCATTCCCATGGCTTCGCCCCCCTGGACCATGCCGGGCAACGCGCCTCCCTCACACGACCCGCCGTTCCCTGAGCGACGCGATGGCCTTCGCGTCGTAGCCGAGGGAGGAGAGGATCTCCCGCGTGTGGGCCCCCAGCCGCGGTGGCGGCGACTCGAGGCGCCCCGGCGTCCGCTCGAGGCGCGCGCTCAGGCCGAGGAGCTTCACGTCGCCGATCCCCTCGACGGGCACGGTGCCGATCGTCGCCCGATGCCGGACCTGAGCCTGCTCGAGGGCATCCCCCAGCGGCAGGATGGCGCCCGAAGGGACGTCCCGGGCGTTCAGAGCCTCGACCCAGTGGGCGGTGTCCCGCGTCCGGAGGACGTGCTCGAGCGCCTCGGTCAGGGCTTTCCGATTCTTCTTGCGCGCGTCGCGTTCCTGGAACCGCGTGTCGGCCTTGAGGTGCTCGACGCCCAGCACTTCGGTCAGGGCCTCCCACTGCTCCTGCTTGTTGGCGGCGACGTTCACGTGGCCGTCCCGGGTGGCGAAGGTGCCCGAGGGGGCGGCCGTGAAGTTGTCGTTGCCCATGGGGACCGGCGGCTCGCCGCCGGTCAGGAGGTTCGCCGCGACCCAGCCCATGAGGGGCATGATGGAGTCGAGGAGGGCGACGTCGATGAACTGCCCCTCCCCGGTGCGCTCGCGGTGGTAGAGAGCGGCCATGATGGCGAAGGCGGCGTTCAGGCCTCCCACCGTGTCGCAGACCGGGAACCCGCAGCGGAGAGGGTGCAGCCGCTCGTCGCCGTTGACGTCCATGACCCCTGAGAGCCCCTGGATGATCTGGTCGTAGGCCGGCTTGTCGGCGTCGGGCCCCGTCTGGCCGAAGCCGGAGATCGCGCAGTACACGAGCCGGGGGTTGATCTCGCGCAGCACGCCGAAGGCGAGGCCGAGCCGCTCCATGACCCCCGGGCGGAAGTTCTCGACGACGACGTCGGAGGTCCGCGCGAGCTTCTTGAAGATCTCCCGGGCCTCCTTCTCCTTGAGGTTCAGGGTCAGGGACTTCTTGTTGGCGTTCTGCGCGAGGAAGCTCGTGCCCATGAGCTCCTTGTTGAGCCGGGGCACGTTGCCGAGCTTGCGGGCCAGGTCCCCGTCCACGGGGTTCTCGACCTTCACGACCTCGGCGCCGAGGAGGGCGAGGTGGAGGGTGGCGAAGGGCCCCGAGAGGACGTTGGTGAGATCGAGGACGCGCACGCCGCTCAGCAGCGACATGGGGTCATCTCCCGGAAGGGGCCGCTGCGGGCTCGGGGATCGGCCCTGTTCGGTACACGCTTCCCGGCATCTCCCGGCCGAAGAACGCGGCGACGTCGCGGGCGACCTCGACGAGCGGCTCGAGCCGGATGTCGCGGCGCCGTCCCGTGCGGTGCAGGTAGTGGACGAAGTCCTCGGTGCAGACGTTGCCCCCGGCCACCGCAGTGAAGGGACAGCCGCCCAGCCCGGCGACGGAGGCCTCGAAGCACCGCACGCCGGCACGGAGCGCGGCGTAGCAGTTCGCGAGGGCCAGGCCGTAGGTGTCGTGGAAGTGGCAGGCCCACTGGACGTCGGGAGCGGGGGCGAGAACCCGGGCGTACAGGCGCTCGACGTCGTCGGGGGTCGCGTGCCCCGCGGTGTCGGCGAGGCTCAGGCTGCGGAGCCCGGCGTCCAGGAGCGCCTGGACGATGGCCAGGACGCGCTCGGGAGGGACGGGACCCTCGTAGCCGCAGCCGAAGGCGGATTGGACCGAGACCTGGACCCGCGCCCCCGCACGTTCGGCGCTCGCCGCCATGGCGATGATCCGCCGGGTGGCCTCGGCGACGCTCATGCCCGTGTTCTTGCGGCTGTGGGTTTCGCTCGCGGAGACGCCCATGCAGAGAAGCTCGACGCCGCACGCCAGACCCCGCTCGAGGCCCTTCTCGTTGAGGACGAGCCCCGAGAGAGAGACGGCCTCGGGCTTGCGGCCGGATGCGGCGAGCCGGCGGAACAGATCGTCGGTGTCCGCCATCTGGGGGACCTTGCCGGGATGGACGAAGGAGCCGACCTGGACGACGTCCACACCGGAGCCCAGAAGGCCCTCCGCCCAGGCGAGCTTTCGCTCGGTGTGAACGACGTCCTTCTCCATCTGGAGGCCGTCCCGCAGCCCCACCTCGTGGATCAGGATCTTCTCCATCGCGATCGTCACCTCGCGGCTCGCCCGCGCGAGGCGAGGGTCACGGGGAGCTTCTCCGCCACCGCTCGCCCCATGTCCAGGGTCGACGCGCTCCCACCCATGTCGTAGGTCCGCACGCGGCCCTCGGCGATGACCGCCGCCGTCGCCTGCTCGATCCTGTCGGCCATCTCCTTCTCGCCGAGCCAGTCCAGCATCATCCGTGCGGCGAGGATCGTGGCGATGGGGTTGGCCTTGCGGAGTCCGGCGTGCTTGGGAGCCGAGCCGTGGGTCGGCTCGAAGACGGCCAGCCGGTCGCCGATGTTGCCCGAGCAGCCGAAGCCGAGGCCGCCCACCATCTGGGCGCACAGGTCCGAGACGATGTCGCCGTAGAGGTTGGGGGCCACCAGCACGTCGTAGTTGAAGGGGTTCTTGAGGAGCCACATCCCGATGGCGTCCACGTTGGCGTCGTCCACCGCCACTTCCGGGTAGTCCGCTGCGACCTTCCGCGCCTCCTCGAGGAAGAGGCCGTCGGTGGCCCGCACGACGTTCGCCTTGTGGACGATGGTGACCTTCCGGCGCCCGCTCCTCCGGGCGAACTCGAAGGCGGCGCGAACGATGCGCTCGGAGCCCTTCCGCGTGTTGATCTTGCACGAGACCGCGTACTCCTCGGGGAGCAGGTCCGCGAAGGGCTCGAAGGCGCCCGACAGCTTCCCGAGAGTCGTGGCCAGCTCGAGGGGCACGGGGGAGAACTCGACGCCGGCGTACAGGTCCTCGGTGTTCTCCCGGAACACCACGAGGTCGATGCCCACCTCGTAGTTGAGGGCGTTGCCGGGATAGGCCTTGCACGGACGGAGGCAGACGTAGAGGTCGAAGATCTGGCGCATCCGCACGATGGGCGACCGGTAGGCGAGCCCCCGGCCCCTGAGGGGCGGGGAAAGCTCCGCCTCGGCGGCCTTGGCCGGCTTGGAGGTGATGGCGCCGAAGAGGGCGGCGTCCACGCCCCCGAGGAGGTCCAGGGTGCGCTTGGGCAGCGCATCCCCTTCGCGGCACCAGAACTCCCAGCCGATGTCGCCGTGCACGTACTCGGCGTCCAGCTCCAGAGCGTCGAGGACGATGCGCGCGGCCTCCATGACCTCGCGTCCGATGCCGTCGCCCGGCAGCCAGGCGATCCGGTACTTGGGCATGATTCCCCTCCGGCGCACGTCCTGCGGGCGCGCGCGCCAACAGCCGTGGCAGGAGCAAGACCGTTGCCACGCCTGGAACCGCCCGAAGCGCCCGAAGCGTCCGACGGGCCCGGCACCCCTTACGCCCGCGAGGCGCGGGGCGCCGCACGATCTGCGCGGCGTCAGAGGTGCAGCTCGGCCCCTATTTGCGCGCCTCGTCCTGCTTGTTCCGTGGCACGAGGACCGGTGTCGCGCCCTTGCCCCTGACGAAATCGTTGAACGCCACGAGCTCCCCGCCCAGCGTGCGGTCCAGCTCGGCGAGGTGGCCGTCGAGCTGCGCCTGAAGCTCCGCGAAGCGCGCCACGGATTGCGCCGTCGGCGTGCCGCGCGCGCTCTCCACGACGTTCTGGAGGTAGAGGAGCTGGTTGTCGAGCTGCGGCGGGAAGTTCAGGATGTCCTGGCTCGCGCGGTTCTTCGGCTGCCAGAGCTTCTCCTCGACGGCGGTGAGCTTCTCCTGGACCGGCTTCGCGGCGTCCGCGACGCCGTCGCCCCGGCCCGCGGCCTCGAGGCGCCCGACCAGGTCGTCCACCTGCTGCCGCACCGACTGGATCCTCCGGATCGCGGCGTGGGTGTGGCCCAGGGCGCGCCAGGCGTCGCGCGCCAGGCGGAAGGCGGCCTCGCGGTCCTCCCGTGGCGCTTTGTTCCGCGGATCTCCTCGCACCTCGAACGAGACCGTGGAGGTCCAGTCTCCGACGGTGAGCCGCGCCCGGTAGGTGCCTGGCGCGACCTCGGGGCCGTTCGGCGAGCCCCACAGGACGGCCTTGTCCACGACCTCGGCGTCCGCCAGGCGGAAGTCCCAGACGAAGCGGTTCAGCCCCTTCTTCGCCGGGAGCTTGCGCGGCTCGAAGAGCTCGGGGAAGAACTGGCGGAAGAGGCTCGGGGCCTGGTACTCCTCCTTCTGGCTCGACAGGGTGCGCAGCACATCCCCAGCGGCGTCGAGGATCTCGAGCCTGGCCTCGGCCTTTCCCTTCTCCGACAGGTCCTCGCCCAGCTGGTAGTACAGGATCGCGCCCCGCGGCGGGTTCTTCCCCTCGCCCGGCCGGGTGAAGCTGCCGGCCCCCTCGACGTCCACGGCCGCCCGCGGCGTGAAGAGGTGGGCACGGGACGACGCCACCTGGGCCGTCATCTGCCGGAGCGGCGTCACGTCGTCGAGGATCCAGTACGAGCGCCCCTGCGTCGCCACCACGAGGTCGTCGTTCTTCACCGCAAGGTCCGTCACGGGCGACACGGGAAGGTTGAGCTGCAGGGACTGCCAGCTCCGGCCGTCGTCGAGGGAGACGTAGACGCCGTACTCGGTGCCGGCGTAGAGGAGCCCGCGACGCTCGGGGTCCTCGCGGATCACGCGGACGAAGTGCCCGGCCGCGATCCCGTTCGTCCCGCTCGTCAGCGCCTCCCAGGTGACGCCCCCGTCGTTGGTGCGGAAGACGTACGGCCGGAAGTCGTCGAGGCGGTAGCGGTGAACCGCGAGGAAGGCGCGCCCGGGCTGGTGCCCCGAGAGCTCGATCATGTTGACGGTGCCCCACTCGGGCAGTCCCGGCGGCGTCACGTTCGCCCAGGTCTTCCCGTCGTCGCGGGAGACGTGGACCCATCCGTCGTCGCTCCCGGCCCACAGCTCCCCTTTCGCGTGGCGCGACTCCTCGAAGGCGAAGATCGTCCCGTAGACCTCGACCCCCGTGTTGTCCTTCGTGAGCGGGCCGCCCGAAGACTCCTGCTTCGCGGGATCGTCGCGGGTGAGGTCGGGGCTCGCCTCCTCCCAGCTCTGCCCTTCGTCCCGCGAGCGGTGCACGTGGTTGGACGTGGCATACAGCACAGACGGGTCGTGGGCCGAGATGCGGATGGGGGTGTTCCATTGGAAACGGTACTTGAGGTCGGCCGGCTTCTGGCCCACGGCCATCTGCGGCCAGACCATGACCTCCCGCTCCGTGACGGTACGCCGGTCGTAGCGCCCGATCGAGCCGCCGTAGCACCCGGCGTAGGTCACGTTGGGGTCGCGTGGGTCCACGGCCACCGTCGCGCTCTCGCAGCCGCCGGGAACGTACCATTCGTCCCGGCCGATGCCGCCGCCGGGAGCCTGGCTCGGGATGGCGACTGCGCTGTTGTCCTGCTGCCCCCCGTAGATCCAGTAGGGGAACTGGTCGTCCACCGTGGCGCGGTACATCTCCGCGGTGGGCTGGTTCTCCTGGGCGGTCCACGTGCGGCCGCCGTTGGTCGTCACGTTCGATCCGCCGTCGTTGGCCTCGATCATGACCTCGGGATGCTCGGGGTGGATCCAGAGGTCGTGGTTGTCGCCGTGGGGCGTGCGGATCGGGACGAAGGTCTTCCCGCCGTCGTCGGAGCGCCAGAAGGAGACGTTGAGGACGTAGACCGTGTTGGCGTCCTTCGGGTCCGCGTAGACGTGGGTGTAGTACCAGGCGCGGGTGACGAGGTTGCGGTCGGAGCCGACCTGGCGGAACGACTTCCCGCCGTCGTCGGAGCGGTAGAGGCCGCCCTTCTCGGCGTGCTCCACGAGGGCCCACACGCGGCTCGGCTGAGCCGGGGAGACCGCGACGCCGATCCGCCCCTTCGTCCCCTCGGGCAGTCCCTCGGTCAGCGGCCGCCAGGTGTCGCCGCCGTCGGCGGACTTCCAGAGGCCCGAGCCGGGACCGCCGCTCACGAACGTCCACGGCTGGCGCAGGGCTTCCCACGTCGCAGCGTACAGGATCCGCGGGTTGGTCGGGTCCAGGGCCAGGTCCACGGCGCCCGCCCGGTCGCCCACGTACAGCACCCGCTGCCAGCTCTGCCCTCCGTCCTTCGACCGGAAGATGCCGCGGGTCGTGTTGGGGCCGAAGGCGTGGCCGAGGACGGCGACGTAGACCAGGTCGGGGTTCGTCGGGTGCACCTGGATGCGGCCGATCTGGCCCGCGTCGGCGAGGCCGATGCGCCACCAGGTCGCCCCCGCGTCGGTGGACTTGTAGGCGCCGTCGCCGGCGGAGACATTGCCCCGGATGCAGGCGGAGCCCATGCCGACGTAGACGACGTTGGGGTCCGAGGGAGCGACGGCGATGGCTCCCACAGAGGCGCTGCCGAGCTGGTCCCCGGCGCGGACCCGGGTCTCGCTGGCGGTCGCGCCTCGGGCCGGCTCCGGCGGGGCGCCTTCGCCCATGGGCCGCGCCGGCGGCTGAGGCTTTTCCTCGCGGACCCTGTCCGTGACGTTGCGCCAGGTCAGGCCGCCGTCCGTGGTCTTCCACACGCCGCCGCCGGTGGTCCCCATGTAGAAGGTGCGTGGGTCCTGGACGACACCGGCGACCGCCGTCGAGCGGCCGCCGCGGAAGGGGCCCACGAGACGGTACTGCAGCGCCTGGAACGCCTCATCGGGGAAGGCGGCTGGAGCCGGTGGTTTCGCAGCAGGTCTGGCCGCAGCCGCGTCCGCCGGAGGGCTGGCGAAGGCGAGCGTGAGGACGAGGGCCGGCCGCAGTGTGGAGGGACGTATCATGTCTTCCTCCTTCAAGACGCCTTCCGATGTCCGAGCCGGGAGCTTACCTCGGGAACCGTCGGGAGAGGTCGCACGTAATCACAGTTGAGCCGAGGTGAGCCCAATGACCAAGTTCCTGCTCTGGCTGATCCTGCTGATCCTGTGCTGGCCGCTGGCGCTTCTCGCCCTCGTCCTGTATCCCCTCGTCTGGCTCGTCCTCCTCCCGTTCCGCCTCCTGGGCATCGCCGTCGAGGGGGCGTTCCAGCTCCTGCGGGCGATCATCCTGCTGCCGGCGAGAGTCCTGGGCGGCCCGTCGCGCGTGTAGCCGCGCGGGGGCCTCAGACCACCGACGAGATCTGGCCCGCCCGGACGAAGACCGCGCCGTGGACGATGAATGGCAGGATGAACGCCCTCACCTGACCGTCACTTCCTCCCGCGGCCGAGCCGATTCCGGCACCGGGTCCATGGGCACGTAGGCCGGCTCCCACATGGCCGCCTCGACGGCGCGGGGGATCTCGGCGTCGGGAATCGCGCGCCCCACGCCCGAGTCCCACGCCTCGCGGACGACCGCCTCGGCGATCCGCGCGCTCACGCGCCGGATGTGGCCGACGGGCGGGAACAGGCTTCCGGCCGCCAGGTCATCGGCGTGGACCTCGTCGGCGAGCCGCTGGGCGGCTGCGAACATCGCGTCGGTGACCTCGCGAGCCTCCGAGACGAGGATGCCCAGACCTATGCCGGGGAACACGAAGGCGTTGTTGCCCTGGCCGATGGTGATCGTGCGGCCGTTCCAGGGCACGGGGGGGAAGGGGCTGCCCGTCGCGATCAGGGCGCGGCCCTCGGTCCAGGCGATGATGCCCGCCAGAGCGGGCCCCCGGCCTCGCCCGAGGCTCGGTGGGCGAGAGTGCAAACCCGAGGCCACGCCGGGGCGCGCCCGCGCTGTCAAGGAGAGGCGAGGCCCGCCTGAACCAGGGCGCGGTCGAGAAGGTCGTGCACAGCCAGGGATGCGGCCCAGCGGCGCAGGTAGGGGACGTCGAGCGTCCCGCCCACGGCCCTCAGCACGCCGATCACGTCGGACCACTGCCGCTCCGAAGCCTCGCCTCCCGCCCTGTACCACTCGAGCTTGGCGAGCAGCGTGTCTTCGGCCGACGCGATCCGGACGGCGCGCGCGGACGGACCTTCACCCAGCGTCTCGGGCCGCGCCCGGGCGAGAGCCTCCCGGTCGAACGGGCGCTGCTTCGACACGAAGACGTCCACCTTCAACATGGTTTCGAGATGGATCAGGTTGAAGGAGCGCCGGCGCACGACGGCGTCGCTCATGCGTCCCTCGTCGAGGTAGTAGCCGGCCGCGAGCCTCTCGGCCAGAGGGTGGACGTGGTTCTCCTGGAGGTCCGCGACGAGGTCCACGTCGAGGGTGGCACGGGCGGCGCCGTGCGCGGAGCTGGCCACCGATCCTCCGACGTAATAGCCGACTCCCAGCGCTTGCAGCGCCTCGACGACGGGAGCCAGGGCGGACAAGATCTCCGGGGCGGTCACGGGCGGCGCGTCCGGGCGAGGTGCGCCCGCACGCGCTGCGCCAGGTCGTCGCCGTAGTGCAGGGCGACGAACCGCAGGCCGATCTCCTCGTCGGTCGCGTCGGGAGCGGCCCGCCGCAGGGCGCGCCGCGCGAGCTCGATCACCGCCCGACTCAGGGAGAAGGCTGCCTGCGTCCGGCGGGCCGGAGTCGCGGCCCGGAGGAGCCGGACCTGTGCTTCCTCCGCGGCCCGGTCGGTGTCGGTCAGCGGCGGCATGGCGGCTCCGGCGATTGTAGTCCCTCCCGCGACCGTGGGTGGTCCGATGGTAGACTTCGACCGGAATGATCCCGCGCTATTCGCGCCCGGAGATGTCGCGCGTCTGGTCCGACGAGAACCGCTTCGGGACCTGGCTCCGGGTCGAGATCGCCGCCACCGAGGTCCTGGCCGAGCGGGGCGTCGTGCCCAGGGACGCGTTGGCCGCCATCAAGGAGAAGGCCCGCTTCGACGTGGCCCGGATCGACGCTCTCGAGAAGGAGGTCCAGCACGACGTGATCGCCTTCGTCTCCACGGTGGCCGAGAGCGTGGGCTCCGAAGGGCGGTGGCTGCACTACGGCCTGACGTCGTCCGACGTGGTGGACACGGCCCTCTCGATCCTCATGCGCGACGCCTGCGACCTCGTCCACGAGGACCTCGTGGGGCTCATGACCGTGGTCCGCGACCGCGCCTACCAATATAAGGATGCGCCCATGATCGGCCGGACCCACGGGGTCCACGCCGAGCCCATGACCTTCGGCCTGAAGCTCGCCCTCTGGTGGGCCGAGCTGGAGCGGGGCAAGGCCCGCCTCGACCGGGCCCGGGAGACGATCGCGGTCGGCAAGCTGTCCGGGGCGGTGGGGACGTTCTCGCACCTGCCTCCGGAGGTGGAGGAGGCGGTGTGCGCCCGGCTCGGCTTGAAGCCCGCTCCCGTGTCGTCCCAGATCCTCCAGCGGGACCGGCATGCCGAGGTCCTGACCGCGCTCGCCCTGATCGCCGCTTCCCTCGAGAAGTTCGCCACGGAGGTCCGGGCGCTGCAGAAGACCGAGGTCCGCGAGGTGGAGGAGCCCTTCGGCGAGAAGCAGAAGGGCTCGTCGGCCATGCCCCACAAGCGCAACCCGGTGGGTTGCGAGCAGGTGGCGGGCCTCGCCCGGCTGGTCCGCGCCAACGCGCTGGCCGCGATGGAGAACGTGGCCCTCTGGCACGAGCGGGACATCAGCCACTCGTCCGTGGAGCGCGTGATCGTCCCCGACAGCTTCCTGGCCCTCGACCACATGCTGCGGCGCTTCACCGACATCGTCCGCGGGATGGCCGTGCACACGGACCGCATGCGGCGCAACCTGGACTCGAGCCACGGCCTCGTCTTCTCCGGACAGCTCCTCCTCGAGCTGACGGCCCGGGGGATGCGGCGCGAGGACGCGTACCGCGTCGTCCAGACGCACGCCATGGAGGCCTGGACGAAGGACGGGGACTTCCGGAAGCGCGTGTCCGAGGATCCAGAGATCCGGGCCGTCCTGAAGCCCGAGGAGATCGCCGAGGTCTTCCGCCTGGAGCGCTACCTGGGTCACGTGGGGACGATCTTCCGCCGCGTGTTCCGGACGGAGCAGTGCGGCGCGGGACACTAGTGGACCGGCCGCCCCAGCGAGGTGTGAGTCGAGCGATGCTGAAAGCGCGAGTCTACGTGACGCTCAAGAAGTCGGTCTTCGACCCGCAGGGGAAGACCATCCACGACGCCCTGCGCTCCATGGGATACTCGAGCGTCGAGGAGGTGCGGCAGGGGAAGTTCTTCGAAGTGACCCTCGAGGGCAGCGACCGCGAGGCGGCCCGCCGCACCGTGGAGGACGTCGCTCACAAGGTGCTGGCCAACCCGGTGATCGAGAGCTACCGGATCGAGCTCGAGTGAGGGAGGAGCCATGAGGATCGGCGTCGTCGTCTTCCCCGGGTCGAACTGCGACCACGACGCCTACCACGTGGTCAAGCACGTCTGCGGCCAGGAGGCGCGCTTCGTCTGGCACAAGGACTCCGACCTCTCGGGCCTCGACGCCGTCGTCCTGCCCGGCGGCTTCTCGTACGGCGACTACCTCCGCACCGGGGCCATCGCGCGCTTCAGTCCCGTGATGCAGGCGGTCTCGGAGTTCGCCCGGAAAGGGGCGCCGGTCCTGGGCATCTGCAACGGCTTCCAGATCCTGCAGGAGGCCGGCCTCCTCCCCGGGGCGATGCTGCGCAACAAGCCCGTCAAGTTCCTCTCGCAGCCCGTGCACGTGCGCGTCGAGCGGACCGACACGCCGGTGACGGCCGGTCTCGCGGCGGGCGAGGTCCTGACGATGCCCATCGCCCACGGCGAGGGGAACTTCTACGCGCCCGACGAGGAGCTGGATCGCCTCGAGGGCGAAGGGCGCGTGGTCTTCCGGTACGTCACGAGGGACGGCCGGCTCGACGAGGCTGCGAACCCCAACGGTGCCGCGCGGGCCATCGCGGGGATCTGCAACGAGACCCGCAACGTCGTTGGCCTCATGCCGCACCCCGAGCGCGCCTCCGAGCCCGAGCTGGGCTCCGCCGACGGGCGCCGGCTCTTCGAGGCGCTGATCCGCTCGCTGGTCCCGGCCTAGGCCAGGTACAGGACCGAAGCCTGTCGCCGCTCGTGCTTGCGGCGGTCCGAGCCGCGGGCCAGGACCCGGGGCCTTCGGCGGTCGCTGCCGCGGCGCTCGCCGCGCCGGCGGTCGATCACCACCCGGATGTCGGGAACGGGGCTGAGCAGGTCGCGGAGCACCGGCAGGAGCTCCGCCTTCGCCCGGTCGATGACGAGGGTGTGAGGGGTGACCGCGCGGAGGGGACGCGGCATCTTCAGCTCAGCCACAACCGCCGGAGTCTAGCACAGGAGCCCCGCGCGCGCCCGGGCGGGAGCGTCGGTCTGTCGCTCACGGCGCGCCGCGGGCTGCGGATGGCCAGCCCCCCTCGCGAAGGAAGCGGGCGAGGCGTTCGCCGGCGAGCCGGTGTCCCGTGGCGGTCCAGTGCATGTCCCGCTCGAAGTAGGCGTCGGGTGAGCCCCTGAGGGCGTCCCGGAGGTCCAAGAGGGGGAGCCCGAGTCCATCGGCGAGCGCGCCGAGACGCGTGGCCACGACGTCCGGGGCGTAGGACGCGTCCAATGCGTACTTCGCCTGGACGATCGCCCACGCGTGGCGGTCGAGCTCGATGCGGTCCGGGACGTAGACCAGCAGCAGGCGGGCCCCGTCGCGGGCCGTCTCCGAGCCCAGGGCCCGAAGGATCGCGCGCAGGCGCGCCCAGGCCGCTTCCACGGGAGGAGCTCGCCGGCGGCTGTAGACGCTGAAGCGCTCGCGCTCGTTCGGGTCCACTGGCGGCCACAGTCCGGAAGCGGCGAGGAGGCGATGGGTGCGCGGGCTGGTGTCGCGCAGGCGTCGCTCGATCCAGCGGAGGGAGGCGAGGCCTGCCGCTCGCGGCGCGCCGTCGTCGACGCGGCGACGGGAGGCGGTGGGCGGGACGACCTCGAGTCGGCCGCCCTCCGGGCGGATCAACAGGGGCTTCCGTCCGCCCTTCGCCGACAGGTTGGCGCCGAGGTCGTTGAAGTGGACGAACACGGCGACGACCCGGGCGCCGTAGCGCCGCCCCTCCTCGCGATAGAGCAGGTACTCCTGGTCCGTGCTGTAGTCGGCAATGCCCGCGTTGATCACCTCGGCGGCCTGTCCCGCAGCCTCGAGCTCCTTCTCGGCGAAGTCGGCGACCGTCTGGCCGTCGTTCACGCCCAGGCCTTCGACGAACGAGTCGCCGAGCAGCAGGACCCGTAGGACCTCGGAGGCGGGAGCATAGTCCCGCTCGGCTCCCCGCAGCCCTCGGCTGTTGATGGCGATGGTCATCGCGTACTCGGGCCCGACGATGGTGGCGCGCGCGCCGGGTCGGTGCCGGTGGCCCAGGAGCGGATCCGGCATCATGTAGGTGAGGCGCACGCGACCAGCGCCCGGGCGCGCCGCGCGGGCGAGCAACTCGCAGGCGGCTGCGAACGCCGCCAAAGAGACGGCGGCAAGGGCGATCTTGCCTGCCCAGTCGGGGAGTCTCCCCGCCGCCATGGGCTCCTCCGCCCACCCGCCGGCTACGCCGCTTCGGCCGAGGTGTCGTGCCGTTCCGCGAAGACGCTACGGTGTCGGGACAGCCAGTAGAGCGACCCGGCGGCGGCGAGGGCCGCCAGGGTGGCCGGCACCGCCCGGTCGGCGCTCGTGAGCGCGATCGCCCCCGCGGCCGCTGCGACGATCCGTGCGGCCTCTGCGGCGGGCGCCCAAGTCCTTCGCTCGAGGACGGCGCCCAGGATCGCGAGGTTCGCGATGAGCACGGCGACGCCTCCGGCCACGAGCGCGGCGGTGAGGCGCTCCTCCAGGAAGAGCAGTGCCGCCGACGCCAGGAGCACGAGGGTGAACTGTGCGAAGGCGTAGGCGGCGAGGCCGCGGGGCAGCGGCACGTCGAACTTCCGGTAGCCCGGGTCCACCTCGGGAGCCGCCTGGAATCCGCCCAGCTCCGCGGGCTGCCAGCCGGGCGGCTTCAGGAAGAGCCTCACCTTGTCGGCGAACCGAGGGGCCCGCCGCGCCTTTGCCGTCAGCTCCGCCCAGTAGTGGAGGTTCGCCCAGAGCGGGTTCCAGCTCCGGAGCGGCGTCGTGATGCCGTAGACCGGCTCGTCCTCCTCGGGCGCGTACGTTCCGAAGAGGCGGTCCCAGACGATGAACGTCCCGCCGTGGTTCCTGTCGATGTACTTCGGGTTCCGGCCGTGGTGGACGCGGTGATTCGACGGCGTGTTCAGCACCCACTCGAGGGGTCCCAGCCTCCCGATGACACGAGTGTGGATCCAGAACTGGTAGAGGGTATTGAACGAGGTGCAGGCCAGGAACACGAGAGGCGGGAAGCCGAGGCAGGCCAGGGGCAGGTAGAAGGCCCAGGAGAACCACCCCTGGAACGCGCCCTGGCGCAGCGCCACGGCGAGGTTGTAGTCCTCGCTCTGGTGGTGAACCACGTGGGCGGCCCAGAACGCGTTCACTTCGTGAGACATCCTGTGGAACCAGTAGTAGAGGAAGTCCACCCCGAGAAAGCAGCCGACCCAGGACCAGGTCGCCGCCGACGAGATCTCGAAGAGGCGGAACCGCTCGTAGACGAAGAAGTAGCCGGCGAATAGCGCCGTCTTCACCACCACGTCGAGGAGCTGCTGGACGATCCCGCAGGAGAGGTCGCTCACCGAGTCGCTCAGCCGGTAGTAGTCCTTCTCGAGAACCCGGGTGATGAGCAGCTCGAGGCCGATGAGGAGGAAGAAGACCGGGATCGCGAGGACGATGTAGTTGACCATGGCCGACCGTTCATTCTAGCCCGGGGCCTGGCTCCGAGCCACGTTCCGGCCCGATCCACCGTCCGGCCGCCGCCGTGGGGGCCCTCCCATCCTCGAAATGAGGTGAACCCCTCATTGTCCGGACGCTCTCGAGGCCGTACCCTCCCGATCCTCGGGATCAAGTTGTTCCCTTCGCCCGCTGCGTGGCCCCGAAACCGACTGCGCGCGGCGGACGTCCCACGTCGTCACTGTCGAGTGGAGGATGGAAAACGCATGAAGACGCACTGCGGGTCGACGCTCAGGGGCGCCGCGCTGCTGGCCGTGACGCTGCTCGCGTCGGCAGGGCCCTCCCCGGCCGCGACGCCGTCCTCCGGCCGTGTCTCCGAGGACCAGCCGACGGTCCAGTGGACCGGCACCGCCAAGCTGCCCATGGCCTCGGCAGACTGCGGAGGGCCGAGCAACCCCTCCTGCGACAACTTCAGCCTCGAGATCGTGCCGCCGCCCTACGACTTCCAGGTGGAGATCGTCCTCACGCCGCAGCTCGCCGACGACTGGGACATGCAGGTCTACGGACCCGACGGGGCGCTCCTCGAGGCCTCGGGGAACGCTCCGGGCCAGTTGGAGCAGGTCATCCTGTCGAACCCCGCCGCGGGAGTGCACACGGTCGCGGCGGCGCCCTACGCTCCGTTGACGGCCTATAGCGCCTCCGCCACGATCCGCAAGGTGGAGACACCTCCGCCTCCTCCGCCGTCGTCGGAGGCGCCGCCCACCTACTCGAGCTACACGCCTCCTGCGGGCATGGGAACCAGGGCCGGCGAGCCGACCCTCGGCGTCGACGAGAAGACCGGGGCCGTCATGTACATCGCCGGCCTCGAGACGCTCCGCGTCCGCTTCGACGATTGCGCGTCGCCGGCGCGGGCCGCCTGGGAGGACGTGAGCTTCCTCCTGACATCGCAGAACACTCTCGACCCGATCCTCTTCACCGACCAGCCCCTCGGTCGCACCTTCGCCTCCCAGCTCGCGGGGAAGACCAGCCTCATGGCCTTCTCCGACGACGACGGCGAGACCTGGACGCCGAGCCAGGGGGCGGGGTTCAACTCCGGCGTGGATCACCAGGGCATCGGCGGCGGGCCCTTCGCCCCGGGCCTCCTGGGCCCACTGACGAGCTATCCCAACGCGGTCTACTACTGCTCCCAGGACATCGCCCTGGCCGAGTGCGCGCTCAGCCTCGACGGCGGCCTCACCTTCGGCCCCGCGGTCCCCATCTACAACCTCCTGGATTGCGGCGGCCTCCACGGGCATCCCAAGGTGGGTCCCGACGGCAACGTCTACGTGCCCAACAAGGGCTGCAACGGCGAGCAGGCGGTCGTGCGCTCCACGGACAGCGGCCTCACCTGGGCCGTCCTTCCCGTCCCCGGGAGCACGGGCGGCGAGTGGGACCCCTCGGTGGCGCTGGCCTCCGACGGCACCGTCTACTTCGGCTTCGCCGACGGCGACGGGCATCCGAAGGTCGCCGTCTCGCAGGACGGCGGCGAGACGTGGTCCGCTCCCCAGGACGTCGGCCTTCCCTTCGGGATCCAGAACACGGCCTTCCCCGTCATCGTCGCCGGAGATCCCGACCGCGCCGCCTTCGCCTTCCTCGGCACCGACGCGGCCGGCGCCGGCAGCGCCGACGATCCCAACTGGCCGGGCGTGTGGTACCTCTACGTCGCCCACACCTACGACGGGGGCGCGACCTGGGTGACGTCCAATGCCACGCCGGGCGATCCCGTCCAGCGCGGGACCGTCTGCGCGGGCGGCATCAACTGCGGCACGACCCGGAACCTCCTCGACTTCATGGACGTGACGGCGGACAAGGAGGGCCGCGTGCTGGTGGCCTACGCCGACGGCTGCGTCGGCGGCTGCGTCGCCGGCCCGCCCAACAGCTTCAGCGAGCGGGCGGCCATCGCGCGCCAGGTGAACGGCAAGCGCCTCTACGCGGCCAACGACGCCGTCGCGGCTGCTCCGGCCGCCCCGGCCGTCGACGCCACGTGGCAGGGCCCGACCGTGCTCCTCGGCTGGTCGACACCGGCCGACAACGGCTCGGCGATCACCGGCTACCGGGTCTATCGGCGCACGGCCTCGACGGCCTTCAAGCTGATCGCACGGACGGGCGCGACGGTGCATTCCTACACCGACAAGAACGTCGTCGCGGGCGGCACGTACCTCTATCAGGTGAAGGCGGTCAACGGTTACGGCGAGGGGCCGGCCTGTAGCGAGGTCGCGCCCGTCCTGCCGCCCCCGACGCCTCCGGTGGACACCTGCACGCCGCCGGGCGCCTCGGTGGTCGGCGACGCTTCCGGGGAGCAGGTCGTGGCCGCCCTGGACGTCGAGTCGGTCTCGGTGGCCGAGCCGTACTTCGCCGACGGCACCTGGAAGCTCACCTTCACCGTGAAGGTGCGCGAGCTGGCCGCCTTCACCGCGGGCAACGCCTGGGTGGTCCTGTGGAACCGTCCGACCCCCGACGCCACCGCCGACCGCAGCTACGTGGCCATGCGGGCGACGGGGCCGGGGACGGCGGCCTTCAAGCACGGCCGCATCTCGCCGCCCTCGGTCAACCAGGCCACCGACCTCGGCGACGCCGACGGCGGGAGCTTCTCCGCCGACGGGACCATCACCCTCACGCTCTCGGCGAGCAAGGCGGAAGCTCTCGCCGCCGGCACCGACCTCTCGGGGATCGAGGTGCGCACGTTCGCTGCCAACGTGAGCGGGCAGCCGGTGACCCAGGCCACGGCGGCGGACTTCACGGCGTCGGGAAGTTACACGCTCGCCGGCAACGCCGACTGCGGCGCTCCGGGAGCCCCCGTGGCCCGCGACGACGCGGCCTCCACCTTCGAGGGGAAGTCGGTCCGGATCGAAGTCCTCGAGAACGACTCCGACCCCGACGGCGATCCCCTCCGGATCTCGAGCGTGACCATCCCGGAGAACGGCAAGGTGGCCGCGAAGACCAGCGGCCGGATCGGCTACACGCCCAACAAGGGCTTCACCGGGACCGACACCTTCACCTACACCGTGACCGACGGGAAGGGCGGCCAGGACACAGCCACCGTCACGGTGACGGTCAAGCCGCGGTAGTCGTCTCCGCGCGCCCCGCCGGCGGGTTCGGGGGTCCCGCCGGCGGGCCCCTTACGTCACGTGCCTCGCGGACGAGGCCGCGCCCGACCGCGCGCAGGGCCGCCCCGGTCTTGAGACGAAGTTGTTCAGATCGCGTCCGGCGCGTGCGAAAGCGCTCGTCGAAGTACAATGGACCAGGCAAGAGGAGATCGCCGATGCTCGAGCGGATAACCTTCGATCCGAAGGTCCTCGGCGGAAGGGCCTGCATCCGGGGGATGCGGATCCCGGTGTCGGTCATCGTCAGCAAGATCGCGCACGGAGCGCCGTTCGAGGAGATCCTGGCCGATTACCCCGACCTGGAGCGCGACGACATCCAACAGGCGATCGAGTATGCCGCCTGGCTGACGCAAGAAGAAGTCCACACACGCTGACGAACCTTGAGGTTCCTCGCGGACATGGGCGTCAGCATGGCCGTAGTCGACTGGCTGAGAAGTCAGGGGCACGACGCCCTCCACCTCCGTGAACAAGGGCTCCAGCGCGCTGCGGACGTCGACATCTTCGCGAAAGCGATCGCGGAGCAACGCGCCGTGCTCACGTTCGACTTGGATTTCGGGGAGATCGCGGCCCTCTCCCAAGGACGAAAGGCGAGCGTCGTCCTCTTCAGGCTCCAGAACACGCGGACGGCGCATGTGATCGAGCGGCTCTCGGCGCTCCTGGCGGATTGCCTTTCGGCGCTGGAGCGTGGCGCGGTCGTCATCGTCGAAGAGTCGCGTCATCGCGTGCGCCCGCTCCCGATCGGCAGCTCGCCGCAAGACTGAGCTCGCACGTCGCCGCGAACCAGGCTTTCTATCCGCGCGGCCCGCCGGCGACCCTTACGTCACGTGTCCACGTGGATGAGGCCACGCTTGACCGCGCGCATGACCGCCTCAGTCCGGTCCTGCGCGTCCAGCTTCTCCAGGATCCGGTGCACGTGGACCTTGACGGTGGCGACGGTGAGCCCGAGCCTTTCCGCGATCTCCCTGTCTCGTAGCCCGTCGGCGAGGAACTCCAGCACCTCGGTTTCGCGAGGAGTGAGGCCGGGCCAGGTCCTAGCTTCCGCGAGCCGCTCGGCAACCGCGGGGGTTGCGGCGAAGGCCTCCTGTCCCCCACAGACACGCCGCAGCGTCCCGACGACGTCACGTCCCGACGCGCCCTTGAGCAGGAAGGCCCTGGCCCCCGCGGCCAGAGCACGGGACACATCGGCGTCTCCACCGAAGGAGGTCAACACGACGATCCGCGCCTCGGGATCGAGCCGGCGGATGGCCGCGATCACCTGCACGCCGTCGAGCTTGGGCAGCCTGAGGTCCACGATAGCGACGTCGGGGCGTAGCCGGCCGTAGGCGGCGATCGCCTGCTCGCCGTCGGCGGCTTCGCCCGCCACCTCGAAGTCCGGCCGCTGCTCCAGCACCGTCCGGAGCCCCTCGCGCACGATCGGGTGGTCGTCCACCAGGAGAACGCGGATCTTTGGTCTGTCGCTCATCGTCAGCCGGGCGTGTTGGGCTCTGCGGGGCTCCGCCGCCCGAACAGCGGCTTGGGACAAGGGACGAACACGTCCACGGTCGTTCCCCCACCCGGCCGGCTCTCGATACGAAGCGTCCCGCGCTGCTCCTCGACGCGCCTCCACATGCCGGAGAGTCCCAGGCCGGGCGAACGGGCGGCGTCCGCGGAGGCAGGCTCGAAGCCGCGCCCGTCGTCGGCGACCTGCACGTGGACACCCCCGCCCTCGTACCTCACAGTGATCTCTATCTTGCGAGCCCCCCCGTGGCGAAGGGCGTTGCTCACGGCCTCCTGGCCGATGTGGAACATCTCGTCCTCGATCTCCGGGGGGAGCGGGAAGGGATCTCCCAGCTCCTTCGTTGCGACATGCACAGGCGTGCCGTCGACCAGTGGTTGGATGGAATCGCGGAGAGCCCGAGCCAGAGAGGGCCCCCGGCCTTGGGGCGCGTGCAGCCCCCGGATCGTCCGGCGCGCCTGCTCGATGGCCATCTGGGCGAGCTGCTCGGCGCGGTCCAGGTAGGACCGGGCGGCTTCCGGGCGCCCCGGCAGGTTCTCGCGAACGGCATCGAGCTGAAGGGCCAGGCCCGTCATCACCTGCGAGAGGTTGTCGTGGATGTCCTGGGCGAAGCGGTTCCGCTCGGCGAGCTGGGCGCTGCGGGCGCGCAAACGCCGCACGGCCACTCGATGTGCACCGAAAGCCGCGAGCGCCACCGCAAGCCCGCAGGCGAACCGGAACACCGCCGTCTGGTGGAAGGCCGCCTCCATTCTCACGGGCACCGAAGCCTCGGCGACCCAGTCGGACGACCAGAGATATCGCGCCTGCACCCGCAGCGTGTGGTCTCCCGGGGGGATGTGGGTGTAGTGGGCCTCGCGCCGCCTCCCGGCTTCGACCCAGTCCTGCTGAGCGCCTTCGAGCCGGTGGCGGAACACCACGCGGGCCGCATCGGCGAACGCGATGGCGGCGTACCCGACCGAGAGGCTCTCGCCGGGGCTCAGCGCCGCGCCCGCTTCGGGGGAGAGCTCCCGGCCTCCGGATTCGAGCCTGTCGACGTGGAGGCGCAGGGGCGGTGAGTCGTGGGGGACCCGCGCCGGGTCGACGATCGCCACCCCGCTCACCGTGGAGAAGGCCAGCCGTGCGTCGCGGAGCCTCCACGAGGACGGCTGCGCGCCGAAGCTGCACTCCGTGGCCGGCATGCCGTCCTCGCGTCCGTAGGGGACACTCACCACCCGCCCGCCTCGAAGAAGCTCGTCCTTGCGCACGTAGAAGAGGCCGCGGTTGGTCGAGATCCACAGGCGTCCCCGGTCGTCCTCGAGGATGTCGCCTAGTTTGTCGCTGAAGAGGCCCTCCCGCGTCCCCCACCGCCGGAGCCCGCGGCCATCAAGGAGGTTCAAGCCCCCTCCCAGCGTCCCGATCCAGAGCCGGCCGTCCCCGTCGAGGTGCAGGCTATGGACCGTCTCGCTGCCCAGGCCGTTGCTCGGATCGTATCGCTTCCACCGCCCTTCCCGGAGGACCGCCAGCCCGTGGGACCACGTTCCGGCGTAGGCGCTGCCGTCCTTGCCGAAGGCGAGCGCGATGACCGTCGAGCCTTCGAGGTGCCTCTCGCGAAGGTCGAGGCCCGCGCCGGCGACCACGAGGCCGGCCTTCTGTCCCAGCCCGATCCACAGGGAGCCGCGCGTGCCTTCGGCCAAGGCGAGCACGTGGTCCGAAGGAAGTCCCTGCGCACGCGTGAGGTGGCCGATGACCTGGCCTCGAGCATCGAGCGCGAAGAGCCCGGCGCCCAGTGTCCCTGCCCACACGCCGCCGTCCGGGCGCGGCCAGACAGAGGAAACGGGGGCCCGCTCCCCCTCTCGGCCGAGGACCCTGACGCTCACGCGCCCCTTGAGGCGGCTGAGGTGCCCCCCGGCGCTCCCCATCCACAAGCTGCCGTCCCTCCCTTCGCAGAGCCCGAGGACGAGACCGTCGGGCAGCCCCTGTCGGGTCGTGACAGCCGAGACGTATCCCGGGTGAAAGAGGTCGAGGCCCCCTCCGAGCGTTCCGACCCAGATCATGCCCGGCGGAGATTCCGCCAGGCTCGAGACCGTCTCCGCCGAGAGCCCCTCGCGCACGCTGAACCTCGACGTCTGGGACGTTCGTGTCCGGGACTGCGTGCCGGGCGGCTCCAGCACCGTCAGCCCGCCGGGTTTGCTTCCGACCCACATCCGACCGGCGCTGTCTTCGAGCAGCGCCGAGACCATGTTCGAGCCCAGCTCGCGCGGGGCCGTGTACGTGCGAGCGCACTTCGGGCCCTCGGCCTCGAGGACACAGACGCCGCCGCCCCACAGGCCGACCCAGAGGCGACCGGAGCGATCCGCCAGGAGAGCCGTGACGGCTCCGTCTTCGGCGCGTCGGATCCTCTCGGCGGTGGAGGAGGGCGCGCGGACGCTGAAGAGGCCGTGTCCGTACGTGCCCAGCCAAAGGACTCCATCGGGGGTCTCCGCGAAGGAGGTCACGTGGCTTCCCGCCGGAAGACCCTCCACGGCGGCGAAGCCGTCGCGGTGTTGCCGAAAGGCCCCGGCGTCCCGGGTGCCCACCCAGAGCCTCCCGTTCCGACCCGCGTGTAAGGCCGTCACGTGGCGGCTGGGCAAGGCGACGGCCTCGAACCGCGCGCCCGCGCGCCGGACGAGGCCGCCCCAGCGCGTTCCGATCCAGAGAGCCCCGTCCGGAGTTTCCGCCAGGGCGACGACGTTGCTGTCGTGGCGCGCAGCCACGTTGCCGGGGTCGAACAGCGTGAAGCGCCATCCGTCGAAGCGAGCCAGCCCCTCCTCGGTGCCCAGCCATAGGTACCCGTCCCGGGTCCTCTGGATAGCCTGGACGGAGTTTTGGGGAAGGCCATCGTCCATGGTCCAGGCCCGACGGGTCAGGGAGGCCAGACGGTTCTGCGGCAGGCCAAGCCCTTCAGCCGGGCCCGCGGCCGCAGCCGCCAACAGGCCGACGAGAGTCCCGGTGGTCCGACGCATCGCCTTCATCCGCGAGCACATTCTCGCGCCGATCCGGGCAGAACGACTCTACATCTTTGGATGTATGGACACGGGCACCCTGCTGGCGCATCGTCGGGCCGACCGCATCCAGTCGCACAGGTAGATGAAAGGAGCGCGCATGCGCGCCATCGGCATCTCGTGGGAGCAGAGGGTCCGCTTTGAAGATCCGGTCCGCCAGCTTGTGCCGTGCCTCCCGGCGAGGGGGCGTTCGATGCCCTCCTTCCGTCGCCTGAGGGCCGCGCTGCGCCGCCGGGCTGGGATCGCGCTGACGCTGCTTCTGGCCCTGCCCGGCTCGCCGCCCGCTCTCGCGGACGGCGAGGACGACGACATGGCCTTCGCGGGATCCTTCGTCCACAGGATCCCCATCGAGGCGCCTCCCTTCCATGGCCTCGAGCCGAGGCTGAGCCTGGTCTACAGCTCGGCCGCCGGGGACGGGCGGCTGGGCGTCGGCTGGAGGCTCGCCGGCTTCAGCGTCATCGAGCGGGCCAGCCCGGGCCGAGGAGCGCCAAGGCACGACGCGAGCGACGTCTTCCTCCTGGACGGCGAGGAGCTGGTCCCCTACACGGGGCGCGGCGGCACCCACACGACCAGGCGCGAGCGCTTCCTCCGCATCAAGTCCGACGCCGCCGCCAACCGGTGGCACGTGTGGCGGAGAGACGGGACCAAGCTCACCTACGCCCCTCTCTACGGGACCGCTTTCGCCGGGACCTTCCGCTGGGTGCTCGACGCCCTCGTGGACACCCACGGCAACAGCGTCGACTACAACCACTGGTGCGACGGCTCGAGCGACTGCTATCCCGACAACGTCGTCTACAACGGCAACCGCGTGCAGTTCTACTGGGAGGGCCGCAACGCCGACGTGGTGACGTACGCCAACGGGAGCGACACCAGCCAGACCCGCCTGCGGCTGAGGAGCGCCATCGTCTACCGGCCAGGAGCCCTCCGGAACTGGTACATCCGCGGGTACAAGATCGGCTACACGAGGAGCGTCGCCACGGGAAGGCTCCTCCTGACCAACGTCCAGCAGTACGGCAACGACCTCGCTCACTCGAGCGGGCTGATCACGGGAGGGACGGCCTTGCCGGCGACGGCGGCGGCGTACTCGACGGCGCCGGCCGGATTCGACCTCTGGACCTGGGTTGGCGGCGACTGGTCGGGCTTCGAGAGGCACGAGGGGGACTTCAACGGCGACGGCAGGGCCGACATCTACCTCCACGGGCGCCAGGGGACCGGCTCCCCCGACTACATGGGGACCTCCACCGGCAGCGGCGTCAACACCTGGACCTGGGCGCCGGGCCAGAACTGGTCGGGCTACGAGCTGCACACGGGGGATTTCAACGGCGACGGCAAGCACGACATCCTGCTCCACGGACGCCAGGGGACGGGCCTGGCGACTTACATGGGCCTCTCCAGCGGCAGCGGCTTCACGACCTGGACCTGGGCGCCGGGCGCGAACTGGTCCTCCTACGAGATGCACGTCGACGACTTCAACGGCGACGGCAGGGACGACGTCCTCCTCCACGGACGCCAGGGAACGGGCCTGGCCACCTACATGGGCCTCTCCACGGGAAGTGGCTTCAGCACCTGGAGCTGGGCGCCGGGCCAGAACTGGTCGAGCTACGAGCTGCGCACGGGGGACTTCGACGGCGACGGGAAGAGCGACATCCTGCTGCACGGCCGCAAGGACACGGGCAACGCGACGTACATGGGCGTCTCCACCGGGAGCGGGTTCGAGGTGTGGACCTGGGCGCCGGGGGCGAACTGGTCCTCCTACGAGGTACACGTCGGCGACTTCAACGGCGACGACAAGGACGACGTCTACCTGCACGGCCGGCAGGGGACCGGCCTGCACGACTACCTGGGCCTCTCGCGCGGGCGCGGCTTCGGCCTCTGGAGCTGGACCAGCGGCGACGACTGGTCCCGGTTCGAGCTGCACGCGGGGGACTTCAACGGCGACACCCGGGCCGACATCTACCTGCACGGGCGCAAGGGGACCGCGGACCCCGACTACCTGGGGACCGCGACCGGAACCGGCTTCAACACCTGGACCTGGGCGCCGGGACAGGCCTGGGGCAGCTACGAGCTGCACGCGGCGGACTTCGACGGGGACGGCAAGATCGACATCAGCCTCCACGGTCGCCAGGGGACCGGCGCGTCGGACTACTTTGGGCGGGCCTCCGGCGGCCCCCCCGACCTGCTCGCGTCGGTCAGGAGCGTCCTCGGCGGCACCAGCAGCCTGACCTACAAGCCCTCGTCGGCCTACGCCAACACCTACCTCCCTGCGGGCAAGGTCCTTTACGCCGTTTCGAGCCTCACCCGGAGCGACGGCCGCGGCTGGTCGTCGAAGACCGACTACACGTACTCCGGCGCGCGTTGGGATCCCCTCGAGAGGCGCTTTCTCGGCTTCCGGTACCTGCGGGCGACCGACCCCACGGGTGGGTACCGCGCCGTTTCGTTCCGCCAGACTCCCGGGCACCCCGTCAACCGGGTCGAGGAGGCCTGCGTGGCCGATGCCGCGGGGACGTGCCTGAAGTACGACACGTTCAGCTACTCGGAGACCGGCTCCTCCGGCGTCTACACATCGTTCCTCAGCCAGGTCCTGAGCAGGCTGTGCGACGCGGCGTCGTGCAAAACCACGAAGACCACGTTCCTCCACGACGCCTACGGCAACGTCAAGGAGAAGCGGGAATACGGCGACACGGCCCTGGGAGCCGACCAGCAGCGGACGACCGTGACACAGGTCTTCGCCAACACGACGAAGTACGTGGTGGACCGGCCGGGGACGGTGACCGTGCGGGCCGGCATCGGGTCGCTCGGGGCCATCCAGGCCCGGACGCAGATCTACTACGACGGCGCCACGGCCTACACGACGCCGCCCGGCAAGGGCGACCCGACGAAGCTGGAGCGTTGGCTGAGCACCACCGGCGCATACCTTCCGGCCACCACGACGTACGCGGCCAACGGCAACGTCCTGTCGGTGACCGACGCCGAGAACGCCACCACCTCCTTCGAGTACGACGCGAGCGGCGTCTTCCTCGCCAAGGTCACCAACGCCCTGGGCCACGTGGCCCGGACGACCTGGGACGCGGTGCTGGCGCGCCCGACCGACGCGACGGATCCCAACCTGCGCGTGACGCGCTGGCGCTACGACCCGCTCGGGCGGCTCACCCGCGAGGACCGCCCCGACGCGAGCTGGACGACGTTCGCTTACAACTCCTTCGGTAGCCCCGGCAGCCAGCACTTACGCACCGTCGTCTCGGACGGGACCAGCAACGGCCTCTGGCGGGAGGCCTACTTGGACGGACTGGGGCGCACCTACGACACCCGCCGGGAGCCGTACCGCCGGGTGGAGACCCGCTTCGACAGCCGCGGCTTCGTCAGCCAGGTGAGCGCGCCGCGAGGGGCGTTGGAGCTTCCCAAGTGGACGCTCTTCCAGTACGACGCTGCAGGCCGGCGCACGAAAGTCACGCACGCCGACTCGAAGTTCCGCACGACGCGCTACGAGGTCGCGCAGGACCTGTTCCCCGATCGCTTCGCGAGAGTGGAGCTCGACGAGCGAGGGGCCAAGCGGCGCTACGCCTACGACGGTTACGGCAGGCTGGCGGTCGTCACGGAGTGGGACGGAGGGCCGTTGTTCCCCGACAGGTACGATACCCGGGCGAGCTACGACCGCCTCGATCGCATCACCCAGGTGACGGACGCCCTGGGCAATGCCACGACCCTCGAGTGGGACTCCCTGGGCCGCAAGACCGAGCAGATCGACCCCGACATGGGCCTGTGGAAGTACGCCTACGACAAGGCGGGGCGCCTGACCTCGCAGACGGACGCAAAGCTCCAGACCCTCACGATGTCCTACGACAAGCTCGGCCGCCTCACCTCGAAGAAGCGGGGCACGACCACCCTCGCGACCCTCATCTACGATTCCACCGCCGGGCACGGTGACGGGATCGGGCGGCTCACGACGGCCACCGATCCCTCCGGGTCGACGGACTGGAGCTACGACGCGCTGGGCAGGGTGACCGGGGAGCTGCAGAACGTCGCGGGCCATGGCAGCTTCAACGTCAGCCGCAGCTACGACCTCGC
The DNA here is from genome assembly GCA_016199625.1 of Acidobacteriota bacterium. Classification (GTDB taxonomy): domain Bacteria; phylum Acidobacteriota; class Vicinamibacteria; order Fen-336; family Fen-336; genus JACQGI01. Next base: position 44,631 of record JACQGI010000043.1, read on the forward strand.
GGGCCGGCTGAAGAGCCTCACCTACCCCGACGGCGAGGTGGTGGCCCACAGCTACGACGACGCCGGCTTCCTCAAGACGGTGGGCGGCTACGTGACCAGCGCCATCCACGACGCCCGGGGGGACCTCACCAGCCGGACGCTCGGGAACGGCGTCACCGAGACTTTCGGCTACGACCCGCAGCGGTTCTGGGTCACCCGGGCCAAGGCCACGAATGCCCTGGGCGAGGTGCTGCAGGACTTCACCTTCAGCCGGAGCGCGGTCGGGGAGGTGAAGTCCAAGGCCAACGTGGCGGACGCCCACGACAACTGGAGCTTCGGTTACGACGACCTGCGCCGCCTGACGAGCGCGACCAACAACTCGAACCCGGCCTGGTCGGAGAGCTTCAGCGTCGACCCCATCGGCCGCATCACCTGGCAGACCTCGCGGGGAAGCCTCACGTATCCGGCGGACGGCCAGGCGCGCCCCCATGCGCCGCTGAGCGCGGGCGGCGTCGGCCTGTCCTACGATGCGAACGGGAACCGTCTGACCTACGGCAGCGAGGCGTACGCCTACGACGCCGAGAACCGCCTCGTGCAGGCCAGCCTTCCCAGCGGCGTGCACGGGTACGCCTACAACGCCTTCGGCGTGCGGGTGAAGGAGACGCCGCCCGGCCAGTCGGCGCGGGTCTTCGCGGGCTCCCTCACGTCGACCCTCTACGAGAAGCAGGGCTCGACGATCGACAAGTACTACTACTTCGGGCCCTCCCGCGTGGCCCGGCGCTTCGGCGGCGCCGTCCTCTACTACCACGGCGACCACATCGGGACCAGCCACATCATGAGCGACGCCACCGGGAGCGTGGCCAGCCACAAGGTCTTCTCCGCCTACGGACGCAAGCTGGAGGACGTCACGGCCCGCGGCCTGTCGGACCCCTTCGGCCTTGCCGGCCAGCGCCTGGACGCGAGCGGCCTCTACCACATGGGGATCCGGTACGCGGACCCGCGGCTGGGGCAGTTCGTCACCCCCGATCCGACTGCGGCGCCCCGCCTCGCCGACCCGCAGTCGCTGAACCGGTACGCCTACGCCAGGAACAATCCCGTCCGGATCACCGACCCGACGGGGGCCGACGATACCGACGACACGGGGGACTTCGACGGCTTCGACGATTCGTTCGACGACGTCGGAGAACAGCCCAGCGACGACCCGGCCCAGGACGAATACGAGGGGTACGACATCGGCGGGCCCGCTCAGGACCCGGCCCAGGACGAGTACGAGGGGTACGCGATCGGCGGGCCCGCTCAAGACCCGGCTGAGGACGAGTACGAGGGGTACGCGATCGGCGGGCCCACTCAAGACCCGGCCGAGGACGAATACGCGGGGTTCCCCGGCAGCCCGCTCGGCGACTGGTCTATGCTCGCGGCCGAGGAATTTGCAATCACCCTCGGGATCCCCGACGTCGATCAGGTGCTGGGCATAATGAGTGAGCCCGTGGCGCCGCCCGCGCCGGGGCTGACGTTCTCGGACATTCTCGGAGCCATCTGGTCGGTGATCAATCCCGTTACTGCGTTTCAAGCGTTCAACCGTTCGATGCAGCAGATCAGTGACCAACACCCTCAGGCCTTCGCTAGCTTTGGCCAGGCGGCCTTCAAGGCGGCACTGGGCGGAGTCGGCATCGGGCCGGCGCCAACCCCAGGGTCGTTGGTTACGTCGAGCCTTGGTCTGGAGGGCCTTCGTGGCGCTCCACTGAGCGCCGTAGTCAACAGTGCGGTCGGTGCGGCAAGCAAGGGCGGGGTGGTCGGGGACCCGGAGCTCGACGAGCCCTAGGAGCCGTGGCAAAAAAGGAACGGGGCGCGGCGACCGCAGTGGCGCTCTACGACGTCGCGCGCGCCTGCGGCGGACCGTTCTTCGCGACGCGCTCCCGGCCCTCAGCGCCACGGCCGCGTGGCGAAGCGCGCGGGGGCCATCACGCGATAGACCGGCAGCAGGCCCACGGTCTCGTCCCAGTAGGGCGTGTGACGATAGAACCAGAGGTGACGGGCTTCGGGATCCTTCGCGAACGCCTCGTCGCGCAGGGCCGCTCGCCACTCGGCCGCGACCTTCGGATCCTCGAGCATCTTCGCGGCGAGGCCCTCCAGGACGCGCGGCTCGACGTACTCCTTCCCCTCGAAGACGTTCGAGATCAGCCCCCAGGAGAGCAGTGAGTCGGGGGCCTCGGCTTCGAGGAGGTGCGCCGCCACCCCGAAGTCCGGCTGGTCGGCGGGGATGAAGAGGGATCCGGCCGGGATCTTGCGGCGCTCGACGTGGCGCTCGACGGTCATCGAGGCGACCGGCGTCAGGCCCTGGTAGGGACGTTCCGCGAAGCGCGGCGACGAGACCCGCTGCGTCTCCACGTCGAGGTCCACGGCGGCCTCGAGCCGCTCGATGCGGAGGCCGTGGCCGCGCAGACGCGCCTCGATGGCGGGCCAGCCCGGCGGGACCAGGTAGCCGCGCGGCCGCGCTACGGTCTTCCCGGGCTTCGGCGTGTGGAACCACGGGATCTCGACCTCCCGCAGCACGCCGCGCCTGTAGCGGAGGAGGGGCTTGCCGCTCACGACCGACGGCGCCACGGTCCAGTCGTAGAACGGGACCCGGACTCTCTCCGTCGTGTCCGCGTCCTCCCACGTCAGGATCACCGAGGAGGGCGGCGCATCGGCCCTCCCGGCCGCCACCGTCGCGGCCTCGGCCTCGGAGACCGCCCGGAGGAGCCCGGCCGGGTCCTTCCCGACCTCGGCCAGCAGCGCGACGAGGAAGTCCCGGTTGGCCAGGACGCGATCCCGATAGGGCTTGTACGAGTGGGTCTCGACGAGGACCGCGGGCCGGTTCCGCAGTACGAGATAGCCCGTGGAGAACCGCGGCGGCAGGATCGCGGCGCCGAAGCCCGCCAGCGGGTCGAGCTCGTTCCGGAGGTCCACGTACGGCCCCGCGCGACGCCCCGTCCGGGACGTCGCCTCGACGGCCGGCGGCACGTGGGCGGCGAGCCAGGCGGCCACGGGACCGGGCGCCTGCGGGGCCTCGGGGTGGTGGTACGTGAGGACGAGGTCGTACTCGGCGCCGTCGGTGACGTGGTCGTCCACGAAGAGGTGGGGGCGCCATGCGTTCACCAGGGCGGCGAGCGAGCGGCCCTCTTCGCTCGCGAGCTTCATGTAGTCCCGGTTCAGGTCGAGGCCCGCGGTGGTCGTGCGGAACCCCATCCCCTCCACCGGGCCGTCCTGGTTGGGCCGGTTGAAGCGCGAGACGCGCTCGTGGCCGTCCACGTTGTAGATCGGAAGGATCATCAGGGTCGCCGCGTCGAGCAGCTCCGTCCGTCGGCCCAGGGCCAGGTCGCGGAGGATCATGAGGCACGCGTCCTTGCCGTCGATCTCTCCGGCGTGGATGCCGTTCTGGACGAGCACGATGGGCTTCGGGATCCGCCGCGCCCTCTTGCCCGTGAAGGCCCCCTCCTTCGAGACCACCACGAGGGGCAGCGGGCGGCCCTCGCCCGAGCTCCCGTAGAACGACAGCTTCATCGAGGGCATCCGGGCTTCCAGGCGCTTCAGGAACGCGATCGTCTCGTCGTAGCTGGGCGTGGCGCGGAAGTCTGCGGCCTCCGCTGGCGTCCGCCACTCGGGAGGTACAGGTTCCTCGGCGGCGGTGCGCGCGGCGAGGGCGAGGACGACGGCGAGCAGGAGCAGGCGCGGGCGGGGCATGCGGACCTCCAGGGGAGCCGAGCGCCGGAACTCTAGCAGAGCCGCTCGACGCGTGGTTGGCCGTGTCGATCCTCGAGGCCTGTCTCGAACACGCGGTCCAGGGACGCGGACGGCTGGACGGCTGAGCGCGGGTTGAAAAATGCGGCCTGACGGGCTACGCTCCAGGGAGTTTCCGTTAGGGGTGCCTGGTGCGTGGCCAGGCTGAGAACACACCCTGACACCTGATCTGGGTCATGCCAGCGTAGGGAAACGGAATGGACCGCCGGTCTTCTCCCGAAAACCACTGGCGTTCGTCCTTCCCCGCGCCCCATGGGGCCTGAGCCGGGCTCCCCGAGCCGGCCGGCCAGGAGGCCGCGATGGAGTCCTCGTTGAAGCCCTCTCGTGAGAGGTGCGCCGCCCGGCGCCTCGCCTTTTTCCTGTTGCTGCCCGGCCTTCTCGCGCAGCCCCTGAGTGCGCAGGGGCAGGCCGACGCGGGCGAGCCCGCCGGCACGCCGCAGGCCGAATCCGGCAAGCCGACCGCAGACCAGAGCGAGCAGAAGAAGCAGCTCCCGACGTTCGTCGAAAAGGTGGTCGTCTCGGCGACGGTGGCGGAGGAGCGACGGGACCCGGCCAGTGTGACGACCCTGGGCCGCGAGGAGATCGCGACCCGCAACCGCGGCCAGGACACGGCCATGCTGCTGGCCGAGACGCCCAACGCCTACGCGTACAGCGACGCGGGCAACGGCGTCGGCTACGCCTACTTCAGCCTGCGTGGCTTCGACCAGCGCCGGATCGCCGTCTACGTCAATGGCGTGCCGCTCAACGACCCGGAGAGCCAGCAGGTGTACTTCATCGACCTCGCCGACCTCGCGGGCGGCCTCAGCGCGATCCAGGTCCAGCGCGGAACCGGCACCGCGCTCTACGGCTCGCCGCACGTAGGCGGCGTCGTCAACCTCGAGACGGGTGCCGAGCCGACCGAGAGAGGCGGCACCCTGGTGCTCGGCGGCGGGTCCTTCGGCACCTATCGCCTTCAGGCCCAGTACGCCTGGCCGCTCGGAGGCGGACGCTCGACGCTCTCGGCGCGCGTGGCCCACGTGCGCAGCGACGGCTATCGCCAGCCGGCGTGGACGCGGCACTCGCTCGCCGACCTGGGTTTCCAGCGGATCGGCGGCGCATCGGTCCTGCGCGTGAAGTTTCTGGGCGGCCCCGAGAAGACGCAGCTCGCCTACCTCGGCGTGCCCATCCGGTACCTGCGCGGAGAGATCACGGGCGACGCCGACCGCGACCGCCGCAAGAACCCTCTCCACCGAGGCGAGACCGACAGCTTCTTGCAGCCCCAGCTCCAGGTCCTCCATGATTGGCGCCTGCGCGAAAGGCTGCTTCTCGAGAACACGCTCTACTCGATCTTCGGCGACGGCCACTTCCGCCAGTACAGGGCGCAGTACGACTACGATCCCCTCGGCCCCGCCCCGGCGACGCCCGACTTCCCCGAGTTGACCATCCAGGATGCCTGGCGCGAGCGCTCGCTCGCGCTGCGCCAGTACGGCTGGATCCCGTCGCTCGCCTGGGAGCACCCCCACGGACGGCTGGTGGGCGGCCTCGAGCTGCGCCATGCTTCGGGACGCCACTTCGGGAGCGTCGTGGAGGGCGCACGCTGCACGGTGCCGGGCGGCGACGACTCCTGCGTGCAGCCCGGTTCCAGACTGGAAGCGCCGCTACCGGCCTACGACTTCACGAACCACAAGACCACGCTCAGCGCGTTCCTGCGCGAGACGTTCCAGCCCGGCGCCGGCGTCAGCCTCAACTTCGAGCTGCAAGCGACCCGCCATCGCTTCTCGATGGACGAGGACGAGGTCCGCGGTTACTCGTGGGATACGGACTATTCGTTCGTCACGCCGCGCGTGGGCGTGAACTGGAACGCGACCGAGCGTGTGAACCTCTACGCCTCCTTCTCCACCGCCCGCAGCGAGCCGCGCTTCGAGGACGTCTGGGACCCCCAGGACGTGTTCGCCAACCCCGTCTCGCTGTTCGCCGCCCACGACCCGGCGGTCCGCCACTTCTCGGACGCCAACGCACGGCTCGAAAGGCTCCGCGCCGTCGAGACCGGGGCGGGCTATCGTTCGAGGCGCGCGCGGCTCAAGGCCAACTTCTACTGGATGGACTTCCGCGACGAGCTGGTCTACGCGGGCGGGATCGACGAGGACGGCCTGCCCGTCACCGACAACGCGGCGCGCTCGCTGCACCGCGGCGTCGAGATCGAGGGCGCCCTCGAGCTGCCAGGGAGGGTCGATCTCACGGGCTGGCTCGCCGCCAGCGACGACGTGCTCGAAGACTACGTGCTGAAGTTCGGGCCGACGTCGGCGGACCAGGTGGACTACTCGGCCAACCGCATCGCGCTCTTCCCCACGCACCAGGCGCGGCTCGGGGTCTCGCGGACGTTCGGGGCGCTGCGCGCGAGCTTCGGCCTGCGCCACGTCGGCACGATCTACCTCGACAACAGCCAGAACGAGCGCAAGGACCCCGCCGCGCGCCAGGCCGCCGGCTATGTGAACAAGACGATCGACCCCTTCACGGTCGCGGAGCTGCAGGCGCGCCTGGATCTGGGGCGGCTCTTCCGCAGCAGCGGGCGCTCGGCCGCATTGGTGGTGCACGTGGACAACGTCTTCGACGAGAGATACGCGGCCTCGGGCTACGCCTACGGCGAGCCCTACTTCTTCCCCGGCGCGACGCGCAACGTCTCCGTGGGATTGAGCCTGGGGTTCAGGTAGGCGGCTCGAGTCGAGCAGGCCGCTCCGTCAGGGCGCCGGCTGGTTCCCGCCCCGGTCGAGGCTCCGGTCTCGAGCACGCCGCGGGCCGCGGCGTGGGAGAATCGCCTCGAGGCCCGATGCGTGGACGCCTCGTGCCGGCGCTCGGCTCGCTCGTCTTCTTCTTCGTAGCCCCCGGCACCGTGGCCGGCCTGGTCCCATGGTCTTTCTCGCGCTGGCGCGTGCAGGCGCCGTTCTTCGGCTGGCCCGCCACGCGGGTTCTGGGCGGGTTCCTGTTGCTCACCGGAGCCGCGGCCGTCATCGACTGCTTCGCGCGCTTCGCCCTCGAAGCACGAGGAACACCCGCGCCAGTGCTGCCCACGGAGCGGCTCGTGGTCTCGGGGCTGTATCGGCGCGTGCGGAACCCCATGTACTGCGGGGTGATCGCCGCCGTGCTTGGCCAGGCTCTCCTCCTCGGGAACGAGGATCTGCTCGTCTACGGCGCAGCCGTCTGGGCCGCGTTCCATGCCTTCGTCCTGCTCTACGAGGAGCCCAGGCTGCGCGCTCGCTACGGCGCCGAGTACGAGGAGTACTGCCGGAACGTGCGGCGCTGGTGGCCGCGCGGCCGGCCGTGGAGCGCGTCCCCGAGTCAGGAACGATAGAATGCCGGCGCCACCATGGTGACTCCCGAGCGGGCACCGATCTTTCTGGCGGTCTGCTTCGCCACGGCCCCCTCGATGCTCCTCGGGGGGCCGCGCCTCGACGGGCCCGTGGCGATCTCCGGTCCGAGCCCGTTCGCCTCGTGCGACGCCGACCGGGTGACGCAGCAGCCTGGAACGGTCTACCTCGGGAGCGAGGTCGAGCCGCGGCTGGCCGTCAATCCCTCGAACCCGGAGAACCTCGTCGTGGCGTACCAGCAGGACCGGTGGAGCAACGGCGGCGCCCGGGGGATCGTCGCCGGCGTCAGCCTCGACGGCGGTCGCTCGTGGCGCTCGGTGGTGATCCCAGGGGTCACGCGCTGCTCGGGCGGCACGTACGACCGGGCGAGCGATCCGTGGGTCTCGTTCACCCCCAACGGCGACGCGTACCTGACGGTCCTCGCCCTCGACGCCGAGGAGCGCGAGCCGCGGGAGTTCCACGATTTCTCGGCCCCCCCGGGGCGGACGCTGCCCGCGGGCGCGAACGCGATTCTGGTCAGCCGTTCGTCCGACGGCGGGCTCACGTGGAGTGCCCCGGTGACCCTCGCCCGGGACGACGCCGGGCCCCTCAACGACAAGGAGTCGGTGACGGCCGATCCCACGGACCCGACGGGTCGCCTCGTCTACGTGGTCTGGGATCGCTTGGACAACTGGAATGCCAGCGAGCGTGGGCCGGCGATGTTCTCCCGCACCACCGACGGGGGCTTCACCTGGGAGCCGGCCCGGGTCATCTACGACCCCGGACCGGGGGCGGCCACCGTCGGACACCAGATCGTCGTCCTGCCGGACGGGAGGCTCCTCGACCTCTTCACCGAGTTCGTCCGCTCACCCCTCCCAGGGGGCGGGTTCTCCTGGGACCTCATCGGGTCCGTGGTCACGTCGGCGGACAAGGGGCTGACGTGGACTCCCGCGACCCGATGGCTTGCTCTGGCGCCGGCCGGCGTCGTGGATCCCGACCATGGGAGACGCGTCCGGGACGGCCTCGGTCTGATCGACGACGCCGCCGACTCGCGGAACGGCATGCTCTACGCGACGTGGAGCCAAGGAGGGCCCGAGGAGGTGAGCACGATCGATCTCCGCTCGTCCACCGACGGGGGCCGGACCTGGTCCCTGTTCCTCGGGGACCGGGATCACGTCAACCATACCCCGGCCGCGGGCCTGAACGGCCAGGCCTTCACGCCGACGATCCAGGTCAACGCCCGAGGGACCGTGGCGGTGAGCTACTACGACTTCCGTGCGAACGACGCGGGCGCGGGAGCCCTGACCGACGCCTGGCTCGTGTGGTGCGAGCCCGAGGAGCCCGACGACTGTCGCAACGTGGACAACTGGAGCCGGGAGACGCGCCTCACCGAGTCGTCGTTCGACATCGAGAAGGCGCCTTGGGCCCAGGGTTTCTTCCTCGGCGACTACATGGGGCTCGCCGCGGACGGCGAGGACTTCCTGGCGTCGTTCGTCCAGCCCCACGGCACCGATCCCGCCAGCGTCTTCTTCCGTCGCGTGGGAAAGACCATAGAATGACAGGCCTATGACCCTCGCGAGGACCGAACTGCTCGCCCGGCACGGCCTGACGCCGGAGGAATACGACCGGATCGTCAAGGCCCTGGGGCGCGAGCCGAACCTCACCGAGCTGGGGCTCTTCTCGGTCATGTGGTCGGAGCACTGCTCGTACAAGAGCAGCCGCATCCACTTGAAGACGCTGCCCACCGAGGGGCCGCGGGTCCTCCAGGGGCCGGGGGAGAACGCCGGGGCCGTGGACATCGGCGACGGCCTCGCCGCCGTCTTCAAGATCGAGTCCCACAACCACCCGTCGTTCATCGAGCCGTACCAGGGCGCGGCGACGGGCGTCGGCGGCATCCTCCGCGA
>JACQGI010000001.1 GCA_016199625.1 Acidobacteriota bacterium
CGCCCCGAGTCGAAGGCCACGAGGGCTCGACTGTGCCCCGACTCGTGCGGAACTCCTGGAGCGGGCCCCCGTTCGTTGACACCACCGGGGGGCCGCCTTATCCTCGGGACCGAACGGAAGGGGCAAGCCCCCGGGAGGACGGCGGAATGCGGAAGAGCGTAGCGGTCCTGGCCGTGGCAACGGCGATCTTCGGTGCCGGCGCGGTCCTTGCGGACGATCACCTGGTGTCCCGCGAGGAGGCGACGGAGCGACTCGACGCGGCTACCGGGGCGCGGGAGAGTGACCTGGGCGCGATCGACCGCGCGCTGGGGTCTGCCCAAGCCCGGACGGCAGCGGACCGTCTCGGCGCCAACCTCGTCACGGTGCGGGCGGCGGCCACCACTCTGTCCGACGGCGAGCTCCGTGGCCTGGCCGAGCGGGCGCGCGCCCTGGATGCAGACCCTGCTGCGGGAATGGACCCGGACATCCGCGAGCTGCTCATCATTTTTCTCATCGTCGCGATCGTGATCCTGGTCCTCAAGGCCGTGGACTAGACGGCTTGTGGTCGGCGGCGCTCACCGGCGTCGCACCTTCGACGGCTTGTTTTGACGCGCCCCGGAAGCGGTGCTAGAATCGGACGTTTGGAGGTGCCGTCTTCGTGCCGCTCCACGAGTACCAGTGTCTGCAGTGCGGTCGGTTCGAGCTGATCCAGAAGTTCTCGGACCCGCCGCTGGCCGCCTGTCCCACTTGCGGGAAGGAGGTACAGAAGCTGCTCTCCGCTCCTGCGATCCAGTTCAAGGGGGCGGGATGGTACGTCACTGACTACGCCAAGAAGGGATCCGGTGGCGACGGGGCAGGAAAGAGCACCGAAGGCGCCGCCAAGGACAGCTCTCCCAAAGAAACCTCATCCAAAGACAGCTCTGCCTCCGGCAGCAGCCCCACGAAGTAGTTTCACAAAGAGGAACCTGCCTCAACGACGCCCCCCCAGGGGGCCACCTACAGCTTCAGGCCCCGAAGGTAGTCGCGGAACGGTGCGCCGAGGTCCTCGCGCTGGAGCGCGAACTCGACGGTGGCCTTGAGAAAGCCCAGCTTGTTGCCGGCATCGTGACGGCGCCCTTCGAACCGATAGCCGTACAGCGCTCGCCGCTCCTTGAGCGCGCGGAGGCCATTGGTGAGCTGAATCTCCCCGCCGGCGTCCCGAGGCGTGCGCTCGAGAGCCTCGAATATGTCGGGGGTCAGGATGTACCGGCCGATGATCGCGAGGTCGGAGGGCGCCTCGTCGGCCTTTGGTTTCTCGACCATGTCGCGGATGCGAAAAACGCGGTCACCTGCGTCTTCAGGGATGCCGTCGATGACGCCGTAGGCGGAGATCTCCTGGCGGGGCACGCGCTGGACGGCGATCACAGGGCCACCGTGGCGTTCGAAGACCTCGGTCATCTGCTTCATGCACGGCACGGCGCTGTCGATGATGTCGTCGCCCAGCATCACCGCGAAGGGCTCGTCGCCCACCAGGTCCTTGGCCATGAGCACCGCGTGGCCCAGCCCCAGGGTCTCGCCCTGGCGGACGTAGGACACGTTGATCATGTTGGAGATGGCCCGGACCTGCTCCAGGAGGTCCGTCTTGCCGCGCTCCTGGAGGAGCTGCTCGAGCTCGTACGACACGTCGAAGTGATCCTCGATCGCGTTCTTACCTCTGCCCGTCACGATGATGATGTTCGTGAGACCGGAGGCCACGGCCTCCTCGATCACGTACTGGATGATCGGCTTATCCACCAGCGGCAGCATCTCCTTGGGCTGGGCCTTGGTAGCGGGAAGGAAGCGCGTGCCCAGGCCGGCTGCGGGGAAGACCGCCTTGCGGATCCTGCGCATGTTGGGGGGATGCTACCACAGCGGGCCAAGAGCGCTGTGCTATCCTCGCCGGCTGCGGAGGGCACTGTGCTCGATCTCAAGTGGGTCGTGGTGAACCGGGAGCGTGTCGTCGAGATGCTTTCGAACCGGGGCCAGAGCCTCGCGGCCGTAGCGTCGTGGCCGGGCCTTGAGGGCGCCGATCCCTGGGTGCTCGACGGCGAGCGGCGTGCCACGATCCAGCGGGCGGAAGAGCTGCGGCATCGCCAGCGGATCTGCGGCGAGCAGATCGCCCGTCTCGTGCGAGAGAGAAGGGATGCCGGCCACCTGAAGGCCGAGATGAAGGGTGTCTCCGAGGAGATCAAGTCCCTCGATGCACGGCACGCCGATCTCGAGGCCAGGATCCGAGAGTTCCTCCTCGTGCTTCCCAACGTGCCCGATCCGAGCGTGCCCGTGGGCACCGACGCGGCCGCCAATCGCGAGGTGCGCCGAGTCGGCGAGCCGGCCTCCTTCGGCTTCGCCCCGAAGGCCCACTGGGACCTGGGACCGGAGCTGGGGATCCTGGACTTCGAGCGGGCGGCGAAGATCTCGGGGGCCCGGTTCGCCGTCTACTGGGACGAAGGTGCCCGCCTCGAACGCGCCCTCATCCAGTTCATGTTGGACCTCCACACCCGGGAGCGCGGCTACCGGGAGGTCATCCCGCCATACCTCGTGACGGCGGAGACCCTCACCGGCACCGGCCAGCTCCCCAAGTTCGAAGGCGACCTCTTCAAGACGCGCGCGGGGGACCGTGACCTCTACCTGATTCCCACGGCCGAGGTGCCCCTGACCAACCTGCATCGCAACGAGATCCTGGAGGCAGAGCGCCTCCCCCTCAGGTACGTCGCGTTCACCCCGTGCTTCCGCTCCGAGGCCGGTTCCTACGGCAAGGACGTTCGCGGCCTGATCCGGCAGCACCAGTTCCACAAGGTGGAGCTGGTCAAGCTGACGACGCCCGAGAGCTCCATGGAGGAGCTCGAGAGCATGGTCGGAGACGCCGAAGAGGTCCTGAAGCGGCTCGGCCTTCCGTACCGCGTCGTGGTCCTTTCGACGGGGGACATGGGGTTCTCGGCGGCCAAGACCTACGACATCGAGGTCTGGCTTCCCGGGCAGGCGGCGTACCGGGAGATCTCGTCCTGCTCCAACTGCACCGACTTCCAGGCACGGCGCGCCGGGCTCCGCTATCGGCCCGAGCCCAAGGCCAAGCCGCGGTTCCTCCACACCCTGAACGGGAGCGGGCTGGCCGTTGGGCGAACACTCATCGCCGTGCTCGAGAACTACCAGCAGAAGGACGGTTCGGTGGCGGTCCCCGAGGCCCTGCGTCCGTACATGGGCGGGCTCGGGCGGATCACCCGCCGGAGCGACTAGGAGCCTACTCCACCAGCATTGCGTCGCCGTAGCTGTAGAACCGGTAGCCGGCGCGGATGGCCTCTTCATAGGCCGCGAGGACGCGCTCGCGTCCCGCGAAGGCCGCGACGAGGAGCAGCAGCGAGGAGCGCGGCAGGTGGAAGTTCGTCACGAGGGCATCGACGGCACGGAAGCGATGGCCGGGGACGATGACGAGATCCGTCCGGCCTTCGCGCGCCTCGACGGTGCCGTTCTCGCGAGCAACGGTCTCGAGGGTCCGCACGGTCGTGGTCCCCACGGCCACGACGCGGCCGCCCTGGGCGCGCGTGCGCGCCACGGCCTCCGCCGTCTCGGGGGGAACGACGAAGGGCTCCGCCTCCACCGTGTGCCGGCGGACGTCGTCGACCGTCACCGGCTTGAAGGTCCCGGGACCCACGTGGAGCACGACGTCCGCGCGGCGGATGCCCCTGGCCCCGAGTGCGGCGAGGAGGTCGGGGCTGAAGTGGAGCCCGGCTGTGGGCGCGGCGATGCTGCCGCTCTCGCGGGCGAAGATCGTCTGGTAGCGCTCGCGGTCCTCGGGCCGGTCGGGCCGGCGGATGTAGGGGGGCAACGGCACGTGGCCCGCCCGGCCAAGAGCGGCGTCGACGTTCCCGTCTGCCGCCCGGAGGCGTACGCGACGACGCCCCTCGGGGGGCCGCGCCTCGGATGCGATATCGACCTCGAGACCGTCGTCCACCCGTACGACGTCGCCGGATCGAAGCCGCCGCCCTGGCTGGACGAGGGCGTCCCAGAGGTCGCTTCCCTCTCGGGAGATGAGGAGGACCTCAGCCCTTCCGCCGGTGGCGCGTCGACCGAGGAGGCGTGCGGGGAAGACCTGGCTGCGATTGACCACCAGCAGGTCACCCGGGCGCAGGAGGTAGGGCAGGTCGCGGAAGACGTGATGGTGAGGCGTCCCCCCGTCGCGGGGGAGCACGAGGAGCCTCGACGCGTCGCGTTGCGGGAGGGGCTCCTGTGCGACCGCTTCGAGGGGAAGCTCGTAGTCGAAGTCCGAGAGCTTCAGAACAGGTTCTTCTGGCCGGGGCCCGGGCCGCCCGCCGGCGGCACTCGGCCGAAGTGCTCGTAGGCGCGGCGCGTGGCCATCCGGCCCCGCGGCGTCCGGTCGAGGAAGCCGATCTGGAGGAGGTAGGGCTCGTAGATGTCCTCGATGGCGTCGGGCTCCTCGCTGATGGCGGCGGCGAGGGCGTTCACTCCCACCGGGCCGCCGCCGAACTTGTCGATGACGGTGAGGAGGAGCTTGCGGTCCACCTCGTCGAAGCCGTTGGCGTCCACCTCGAGGAGCGCGAGCGCGTCGCGGGCGACCTGAAGGGTGATCGCGCCGGCGGCGCGCACCTGGGCAAAATCCCGGACCCGCCGCAGGAGCCGGTTGGCGATCCGCGGGGTCCCGCGGCTGCGGCGGGCGATCTCTCGTGCCCCCTCGGCGTCCATGGGGACATCGAGGATCCGCGCCGAGCGCGTGACGATGAACTCGAGATCGGCTTCCGTGTAGAAGTCGAGACGGTGAACGATACCGAAGCGGCTGCGTAGCGGCGCGGTCAGGAGCCCGGCGCGGGTCGTCGCCGCCACGAGGGTGAAGGGCTTGAGGGGGATCTTCATCGACCGGGCGCCGGGACCGCTCCCGATCATGAGGTCCAGGCTGAAGTCCTCGAGGGCCGGATAGAGGATCTCCTCCACTTTGGCGTCGAGCCGGTGGATCTCGTCCACGAAAAGGATCTCCCGTGGCTCGAGGGCCGTGAGGAGCGCGGCCAGGTCGCCGGCCCTCTCGATGATCGGGCCTGCGGTGGCCTTGATGGGCGCGTCGAGCTCGGCGGCCAGGACGTAGGCGAGGCTCGTCTTGCCGACGCCGGGCGGACCGAAGAGCAGCACGTGGTCGAGAGCCTCGCCGCGAGAGCGGGCCGCCTCGATAGCCACGCGGAGGTTCGCGACGACGGGCACCTGGCCCACGTACTCGTCGAGCCGGCGGGGGCGCAGAGACTGGTCGAACGGGAGGTCGTCGTCGGTGGGGCGGGCGGAGACCAGGCGGCGTTCGGTCACGGCGGGAGTCTAACGCCCCGAGAGTACCCGGAGCGAGCGCCGGAGCAGGTCCTCGAACCGGCCGGCTCCATCCTCGCGGAGGGCACGGTCCACCCCCCTCTCGGCCTCCACCCGTGAGTAGCCCAGGTTTGCGAGGGCCGAGAGAAGGTCGTCGCGTAGGCCCGAGGCCCGGGCGGGCACCGGCGCTTCCTCTGCGGCGGCGAGCGGCGGGATCCGGTCCTTCAGCTCCAGGACGAGGCGCTCCGCGGTCTTCTTGCCGACGCCGGGAATGTGCGTGAGGCGTGCCACGTCGGCCTGCCGAAGAGCCGCGACGAGATCCGGGGCCTCGATCCCCGAGAGGATGTTCAGCGCGAGGCGGGGGCCAATGCCGGCGACGCCGATCAGGCGGCCGAAGAGGGCCTGTTCCCCCTCGGTCAGGAAGCCGTAGAGCTGCAGCGCATCCTCACGCACGTGGGTGTGGATCCGCAGGGCCACCTCGGCGCCTTCGTCTCCGAGCTTGTAGAAGGTGGAGAGCGGGATCGCGACGCGGTACCCCACGCCGCCGACGTCCAGGACCATCTCTTGGGGCGCCTTGCGGAGCACCCGTCCCCGGAGGTGACCGATCATCCGGTCCGCCGGGGCCGGGTGGCCGTGCGGGGGCGAGGCGCCGTGGGCCTGTGGGCCTGGCAGAGCGCCACCGCAAGGGCGTCCGACGCATCCCCGGCTTCGCCATTGTCGGAGAGCCCCAGCAGGCGAGCGACCATGAGGGCGACTTGCGCCTTCTCCGCGCGGCCGTACCCGGTGACCTGCTGCTTGACTGTGGCGGGCGGGAAGGCCTCGATGGCGAGGCCCGCCTCGGCTCCAGCCAGCAGGACGACGCCCCTGACGTGACCCAGGACGAGGGCCGTGCGGGTGTTGGCCGCATGGAAGACGTCCTCGACGGCGAGGACGTCGGGGTGCAGGCGTGAGATCACAGCCGCGATCCCGTCGTGGATCAGCCGAAGACGATCGGCCAGGGGCGTGCGTGGGGCCGGAACCAGAACGCCCTTCTCGATGAGGCGGTGGCGCCGGCCGTCGGTGGCGATAGCGCCGTAACCCGTGCGGATCGATCCCGGATCGACGCCGAGGATGACCAGGGCTTACCCCGCAGCCGCAGCGGCCTCCATCTCCTTGTCCGAGATGTCGAAGTTCGCCCAGACGCTCTGCACGTCGTCGTGGTCCTCGAGGGCCTCGATCATCTTGAGCATCTGCTGCGCCTTCTGGCCCTCGAGGGCGATCATCGTCTCGGCGTACTTGCCGACCTGCGACTCCTCGGGCTCGATCCCGGCGCTCTTGATCGCCTTGAGGACGGCCTCGTGGGCGTTGGGAGGGGTATACACCTCGAAGAGGTCGCCCGCAGTCTGGATGTCGTCGGCGCCGGCCTCCAGGGCCAGCTCCATGAGCTTGTCCTCGGAGACCTTCATCGCGGAGACGGCGAGGTAGCCGCGCTGCCTGAACATGTACGCGACGCTGCCGGCGGTTCCCAGGTTGCCGCCGTTCTTGGTGAAGATGTGGCGGATCTCGGAGACGGTGCGGTTCCGGTTGTCCGTGGAGCCTTCGACGAGGATCGCGACGCCGCCGGGTCCGTAGCCTTCGAGGACGAGCTCCTCGAAGGCAGCGCCCTCGAGCTCGCCGGTTCCCTTCTGGATCGCCCGCTTGATGTTGTCGGCCGGCATGTTCACCGACTTGGCCTTGTCGACTGCGGTCCGGAGGCGCGGGTTCGCGTTGGGGTCGCCGCCGCCCAATCGGGCGGCGATCGTCATCTCACGGATGATCTTGGTGAAGAGTTTGCCCCGCTTGGCGTCGAGGGCGCCCTTCTTGTGCTTGATGGAGTGCCACTTGGAATGTCCGGACATGACGCGACTCCTCGGCTCTACAGACCGGCCAGTCTAGCACACGGGTGCCGGCCAGGCGCTCGGTGCCTCGCGGAAGCAAAAAAGGCCCCGGCGACGAAGCGCCGGGGCCGGGCATGAATCAAAAAATCCCGGCAACGTCCTACTCTCCCACCAAGTCGCCCTGGCAGTACCATCGGCGCTGGAGGGCTTAACGGCCGTGTTCGGAATGGGAACGGGTGTGGCCCCTCCGCCATGGTCACCGGGTTGAAAGCTTTTCAAAGACCGGAACCGAAGATCCTGAGGATGAAGGATGCTGGGCGTGAAGCCCTACGTTTTCGAGCACTGTAAACGTCATGGTCAAGCCTCACGACCGATTAGTACCCGTAAGCTGAGAGCATCACTGCTCTTGCACACCGGGCCTATCAACCTTGTCGTCTGCAAGGGGTCTTTAGGCAGGTTACCCTGCGGGAGACATCATCTCGAGGCGGGCTTCACGCTTAGATGCTTTCAGCGTTTATCCCAACCGAACTTAGCTACCCAGCTATGCCTCTGGCGAGACAACTGGTGCACTAGAGGTTCGTCCATCCCGGTCCTCTCGTACTAAGGAC
>JACQGI010000002.1 GCA_016199625.1 Acidobacteriota bacterium
GAACCTCGGCGTCCCCAACCCGATCACGATTCTCGCCTACGCCTGGGGCGACATGGTGACCGACATCATCCAGCCGTTCTGGGCGATCCCGCTCCTGGGCGTGGCGCGGCTGGAGTTCCGGGACATCCTGGGCTACGAGATCCTCGTGCTGGCCCTGTACGCGACGGTGATGAGCGCGGCGCTCCTGCTGCTCTGAGAGGGCAGCCGAGGCGCGCCCTCAGTTCATCTCGCGTGTGGGATCGCCGAGGCCCGGCCGCACGGTCAGGCGCACGGTCTGGGCGGCGAACGGCCTGTCGGTCCGGCGGAGCGTGACCTTGATGTTGTACGCCCCCGCCCGCTTGTACTCGTGCTCGGCGGTGAAGCGCCGCTGGATCTTCGTTCCCGGCTCGAACGGTGGGCAGTCGGCCTCGCGGACGCTCTTGCCCCCGTCGTCCCAGTCCCATTCGAGCTCGGGACAGTAGTACTCCTCGACGTCGTCGCCGCCGGTCAGCTCGGCGGTCAGGAACGCCGTGACGGGGGAAAAGGCCATGCGCGGGACGACCCTCAGCTCCAGGCGCGGCTTCTTGCCCTTGGCCTCGTTCCCGGCGCCGCCCGGGCCCGCGGCCGCGAGCGACGCTGCGAGCGCGACGAGAACGCTCCGCTTCATGATCGGCGTGCCTCCCCCAAGTGCCCCCGGGGCCATTCTAGCAGCTCCCGAGCGACCGGCCGGCCGATACAATGTCCCAATGAGCGAGGTGCGGGGCCTTCGGCTGTCCGCGAGCGCGGCCGTCAAGGAGAGGCGCCTGCAAAGCCTGCTGGCCGAACGTGGTCCCGACGACCCGGCGCTCCGCGAGTGCGTCGAGGACGCGCAGCTCCTCGGCAGCCTGGATCTCGCCGGCTTCTCCGTCACGTGGGACGAGGTGCGGGCCTCGCGCCGCGGCGGGCCGGCGCCGCCGAGCGTCGCCTGGCTCCGCGCCGCGCAGCGGGCCGTGGAGCCGGCTGTCCCGCTGTCGGTCGAGGCTCTCCTCACGTGGCACCGGGCGGCCACGGGCGGCACCGCCGGTCTGCGCCGGGCCGAGCGCGAACGGACCGATGGGCCGCCCCCTGCGCCCGCCCCCTTCGTCGCGAGCCGCCTCGCGATCCTCGAGCAGTGGATGGGCGTGGACAGCGCCGGCGAGATCAAGGCCGCCCAGCAGGGCGCGCTGGTGCTGGCGCGAGTCGTCGAGATCCTCCCCTTCGAAGACGCCAACGGACGCGTGTCCCGCCTCGCGGCCTCCCACGTCATGGTGCGTGCCGGGGCGCGCCCGCCGATCCTCGTGCGCGGCGATCGCCCGCGCCTGGAGCAGGCGCTCCAGGCCGCGTTCCAGCTCGCCACCGAGCCCCTGGCGACCCTCCTCGAAGAGGCGTCCGGGCGGGCCCTCGACGTGATGATCCAGACCCTGGAGGCCGGGGAACCCTAGCCGTCAGCGCTCCCCGAGCGCCCCATCGAGGGCCTCGAAGTCGCTCCCCAGGATCTCCGTGCGCCGCCCCTGCGGATCGAACACCACGACGTACGGGAGCCCGTCGAACTCGGGGCCCAGCTCCCCGGCCAGAGGCGTCTCGAACCCGACGACGTTGAGCTTGCGGACAGCGACGTCCTGGCGCCTGGCGAGGAGACGCCTCAGGTAGCGGTCCACGAGGTGACAGGGGGCGCACCAGTCGGCGTACACGTCGAAGACGGTGTACTTGCCCGGAACGCGGAGCTTCTCGAAAGGGCCCACCGCCGCCCCGTCCTCGGTCAGAGTGCGGACGTCGGCCCCCTTCGGGTAAGGGTCGCGCCCGTCGGTCCACACGTAGGGTGCGACGAGAAGCGCGAGAGCCATCGGAACCGAGGCGACGTGTGCGCGCATGGCCCCTCCATTATCAACGACGGGGGCCCGCGCCGTCTTCCCGGAACTCCTCGAGGAAGCCCACGAGGCGCTCGGCCGCCCAGAAGCGCCCGGGAGCCGCGCTGGGCGCCACGAAGCCCACGTGACCGCCAGTCGGGAGCAGCTCGCGGCGCACCAGGGGCGAGGCGGGCCAGCGGGCGACGGAGTCGGCGGGGATCATCGGGTCGTCCTGGGCCGCCAGCAGGAGCGCCGGCCGTGCCACCGAGGCGAGGTGCGGTCCGGCGCTCGCCCGGGCGTAGTAGTCGTCCACGTCGCGGTAGCCGCCGTACGGCGCCGTGACGGCGGCGTCGAACTCGCGGACGGTCCGGATCCCTCGCTCGCGCCCGGCCTCGTAGAGGTTCGGGAGCCGGCGCTGCCGCTCACGGTAGGCGGAGCGCAAGCCACGGACGAAGTACCACTGGTACAGCCGATTGTCGGGGCGCTCGAGAGCTCCGGCGCAGGAGGCGAGATCGAGGGGCGGGCTGACGCCGGCGACGGCGACCAGCCCCGGAGGCAGCCGCGGGCCGCTCCGGCCGGCGGCGAGAAGCGTGAGGCCCGCTCCCAGGGAGAACCCGGCCACGGCGACCCGCGGCGTGTGCCGCAGGAGCACGCGGACGGCCGCCAGCAGGTCGGAGTCGAGGCCGGCGTCGTAGAGCCGCGCGCAGACGGCCAGGGCGTCCCCCGCCCCGCGCATGTTCATGCGCGCGACGTGCCACCCGCGACTCCACGCGAGCAACCCCGTCGCCAGGAGGTAGGTGGCGCCGTCCCACCCCCCGAGGCCGTGGACGAGAACGAGGGAGGGGCGCGCCTCGCGCGGCCCGGGCTGCCAGCTCACACGGAGCAGGAGGCTCACGTCGTCTCCCGCCTCGGCCACGAGGTCCTCGGTGGGCGGCGTCCACCGCAGCCGGCGGCGGGACCAGTAGCCCAGCAGTGTCTGGCGGTGGCCGCCGATGCTCCAGGGGTGGGGCCTGAAGGCGCTCAAGCCCGGAGGACGATCTTGCCGAAGTGCGCCGACGCCTCCATCGTCTCGTGGGCCCGCCGCGCCTCGGCCAGGGGCAGCGTGGCGTGGACCACCGTCCGGAGGCGCCGGGCGAAGAAGTGGGGCGCCGCCTCGAGGAGCTCCGACTTGCTCCCCATGTACGAGCCCATGAGGGTGAGCTGCTTCGAGAAGACGTAGCGCAGCTCGGTCTTTCCGTTCGGCCCCGTCGTGGCGCCGCACGTGACCAGGCGTCCGCGGTGTGCGAGTGCGAGGATCGACCGCTCCCACGTCGCCTCCCCCACGTGCTCCACGACCACGTCGACGCCCTTCCGGCCCGTGAGTCGCCGCACCTCGGCGACGACGTCGGCGGTGCGGTGGTTCACCACCTCGTCGGCGCCGAGCTGCCGCGCTCGCTCGAGCTTCGCGTCGGTTCCCGCGGTGGCGATGACCCGCGCCCCGAAGAGCTTGGCGACCTGCACCGCCGCCATTCCGACGCCGCTGCCCGCGGCCCACACGAGCACGTCCTCGCCCAGGCGGACCCGCGCCCGGGTGACGAGCATCCGCCACGCCGTGAGGAAGACCAGGGGAAAGGCCGCGGCCTCCTCGAAGCCGATGCCGTCGGGCAACGGGATGACGTTCGAGGCCGGGCACCGGACGAGCTCCGCGTAGCCGCCGTGGATCTGGTAGCCGAGGATCCGGTACTGCCGGCAGGAGCTGTCTTCTCCCGCCAGGCACTCCCGGCAGCGGCCGCACGAGGTGCCCGGCTGGAGCATCACGCGCTGGCCCACGAAGAGCCCCTCGATCGGGCTCTCCAGCGCGGCGACCTCCCCGGCGACGTCGTTGCCGAGGACGTGGGGGAAAGCGACGGTGCGGCCCGGAAGCCCTCCTCGGGTCCAGAGGTCGAGGTGGTTCAGGGCGCAGGCGCGGACACGGACCAGGACCTCGCCTGGACCCGGCACGGGGTCGGCCATCTCCTCGAGGCGCAGCACCTCGGGGCCGCCGTGGGCGCGGATCACCACGGCTTTCATCGCTGCGACTCCTCCCTGATAATCATCCGCGCAGCATGATACAGGCGTTCCACGTCTACAAGCAGTACGACCGCGAGACGAGCGCCCTCTCCGACGTGACGCTCAACATCGAGAAGGGCGATTTCTGCTTCCTGACGGGCCCCTCGGGGGCGGGGAAGACCACGTTCCTCAAGCTCGTGTTCCGCGAGGAGCTGCCCACCCAGGGGCAGATCCTCGTCGGAGGACGGAACATCACGGCGATCCCCGAGGGCCAGATCCCGCACCTGCGGCGCTCGATCGGCGTCGTGTTCCAGGACTTCAAGCTCCTCAAGCGGAAGACGATCCTCGAGAACGTGGCGTTCGTCCTCAAGATCCTGGCGGTGCCCGTGAAGGAGCAGAAGCGCCGCGCCTTCGCGGCGCTCAAGGCCGTGGGCCTCCATCACAAGATGCACGCGTATCCCCTGCAGCTCTCCGGCGGCGAGCAGCAGCGCGTGGCCATCGCCCGGGCCCTCATCAACGAGCCCATGCTGCTCCTGGCCGACGAGCCCACGGGGAACCTGGACCCGGACATGGCCCAGGAGATCATGACGCTCTTCCAGGACGTCAACGCCCGTGGCACCACGGTCCTCGTCGCCACCCACGACCGCGAGATGATCCAGCGGATGGCGAAGAGGGTGATCGGCCTGGACCGGGGCCGGCTGGTGTCGAGCTAGGCGGACTGGCGCAGCATGGCGCGGACGCGCGCCACGACGGCTTCGAGGGCGACCTCGTTCTCGGCCCCCTCGGGCACGATGAGATCCGCGTAGCGCTTCGACGGCTCGACGAACTCGAGGTGCATGGGGCGGACCGAATCGAGGTACTGCCTCTCCACGGAGTCGAAGCTGCGCCCACGCTCCTTGAGGTCGCGGCGCAGCCGCCGCAGGATCCGCACGTCGGAGTCGGTGTCGATGAAGAGCTTGATGTCCATCATGCGGCGCAGCGGCTCTTCCGCCAGGATCAGGATCCCCTCGAGCAGGATCACCGGCCGCGGGCTCAGGGGATCCGGGAGCACGCGGCGCGAGTAGAGGGCGTGGTCATAGGTGAGCCAGGGAACGGGCCGGCCCGCCTTGAGATCCCGGAGGTCCTGGACCAGGAGCGAGGTGTCGAAGGCGTCGGGATGGTCGTAGTTGAGGGCGGCGCGCGCTTCGGGGGTGAGGGCGCTTCCGTCCTTGTAGTACGCGTCCTGAGCGATGGTCACGCACCGCTCGGGCCCGACGCGGTCCAGGAGCTCGTGGGCGAACGACGTCTTGCCCGAGCCCGTGCCGCCGGCGATCCCCACGAGGATGGACATCCGGCGATTATAATCGCGCGGACTCCCGATGGCGGCCCTCCGCGCCTGCGTGTACTTCGTCGAAGAGGCCCTGAGCAGCCTCTGGCGCAGCCGTCTGATCAACGCGCTCTCCGTGGGGACGATCGCGGTCTCCCTCTTCGTCCTCGGCGCTTTCCTGACTGTGGCGTCGAACCTGAACGGCGTGGTGGCGCGCTGGACGCAGAAAGTGCAGGTCACCTTCTACCTCGAGGACGGCCTCGAAGCCCGCATCCGCGAGAGCCTCGTGAACCGCCTCGAGGCCGACGCCAGGATCGAATCGACGGCCCTCGTGACCCGCGAGCAGGCCCTCGAGCGCTTTCGCACCCTCTTCCACGACCTGCGGACGCTCCCCGACGACCTGGGCGAGAACCCGTTCCCCGCTTCGGTGGAGGTGACGCTCAAGGCGGGCCGGTACACCGCCGAGGACGTGCGCGCCCTCGTGTCGGCCTACGAGACGGCGCCGGGAGTGGAGGAAGCGCAGTACGACCTGCTCTGGATCCAGCGGCTCAGCACCGCCGTGCGTCTGGTGCGCGGCGTCGGGGCGTTCCTGGGCGGCATCCTCGTCCTGGCCGGCGTCTTCACCATCTCCAACGTCATCCGTCTCACGGTCTACGCCCGACAGGACGAGCTGGACATCATGCGCCTCGTGGGCGCGACACAGGCCTACGTGAAGGGCCCGTTCGTCGTCGAGGGGATGATCCAGGGCGGCCTCGGCGGGCTGGCGTCGGTAGGGCTGCTCTGGCTGACCTTCCGGGTCTTCGCCCAGGACGCGCTCGCGGCATCCGACCTCCTCGGCCGCGCCGCCGTGTTCCTCCCCGCGGAGCTGTGCCTCGCCATCGTCCTGGGCGGCATGGCCGTGGGAGTGGTCGGCAGCCTCGTCAGCCTCGGGCGGCTGCGCGTCTGATCAGCGACGCGCCGCGTCCCGAGGCTCAGAAGTTGTAGGTCTTGCCCTGAACGAGGAGCTGCAGCCTCTTCCGCTTGAGCGCCTTGACCTGCCGCTTGATGGTGTCGAGGTGCTTGGGCTTGCCGCCGTAGAGGTAGACGGGAACGTCCTTCTTGAGTTTCTTCAGCTCCATGTCCAGGGTCGCGGGGGTCAGGTGGCCCGAGACGTTGGCGAGGTCCTGCAGCTCGTTGGGGAACGAGGTCTCGGTGATGACGACCTTGAGGTTCTTGACCCCGTTCACGACCTCCCAGAAGCGCTCGGTGGGGCCTGTGTCGCTCGAGAAGCCCAGCGACACCTTCTTGTCCTCGACGATGAAGCCTGTCGTCGGAACGATGTGGGAGACCTTGACGGCCCGAATCGTGAGGCCGTTGATGACGAAGGGCTCCTCGGGCTGGATCTCCACGAGCTTCAGGACCGGGGTCAGGTCGTTGGGCAGGCAGGTGAAGTCCGGCCAGGTGTGGTTGTTGAAGAGGTGGTTGCGCATGGAGGCCACCACCTCGGGGATCGCGTAGATCCGCAGTGAGAAGCCCGGGGCGCTGAAGTTGTTGTCGATGAGGAACGGCAGCGTGCAAGTGTGGTCGAGGTGCGAGTGGGAGATGAGGATGTCCTTGACGCGCACCTGCTCCTTGAGCGAGAGAGCTTCGGAGACCCACCCGGCGTCGAGGGCCAGCGTGTCGTTGAGGAGGAGCGACGTCATCCCGTGGCCGGGGATGTTTCCGCCGTAGCAGCCCAGAACCTTCAGCTTCATCGTGAGGTCACACAACGATACACGGCCACCGGTCCGAGGGCTTGTGTTCTTGCCCTCCTGTCCCGAAGTCACTCATCTTGCAGCGTTTGGAGGGACGCTCGCTCTGTCGCGCGAAGTTAGCATGCACCCTGGGGGGTGTCAAGGGGAAAAGATCAGCGGAGGCGCCACAGGTACCAGCGCTTGTGGCGCGCGCCACACGTCACGCGAGGCATTGTACTT
Organism: Acidobacteriota bacterium; assembly: GCA_016199625.1. GTDB lineage: Bacteria > Acidobacteriota > Vicinamibacteria > Fen-336 > Fen-336 > JACQGI01. The sequence continues at coordinate 7,131 of JACQGI010000002.1, forward strand.
TCCCCCTTGACAGCCTCCGGGGGCCGTCCGTACACTCGACTCACGCGAGAAAGGAGGTGGTCCAGTGGACAGTTCCCACAAACCCCGCGAGGTGGCTGACGCTTAGCTTTCGGCCGAGCGTAGTCAACTAGGCGCCATCAACTGGATGCGCCTCCAGACCGGACCGGATCGGTCCCGCACCCGGGAGGGGGCCCGCTAGGACGACCAGCCTGGCGAATCCCAACAGCTAACCGGCCCCGGAGGGTTCGAAACCCTCCGGGGTTTTTGACTTTCCGGGGGAGCCTACTTCGCCCCTTCGAGGGGCTTGCGGGCGAAGTGGTAGAGGGAGTACGCGAGGAGGCCGAAGGCGAGCATCGCCACCAGGTTGCTCTCGTCCAGGCCGAACCGGGGCCCGAGCTTCAGCAGGTCCTTGCCCACCCAACCCGCTTTCTCCATGGCCTTGACGGCGATGGCGAGGAGCCCGACGATCCCGCCAGCCGCGATGAGGCCGCTGGCGAAGAGCGCGCCCGGACTCGTCTCTTCGTCCCCCGACTTCTTCTCGAGCCCGCGCTCCGCCAACCACCGCACGACGCCGCCGCAGAAGATCGCGGCGGTGGTACCGATCGAAAGGTACGAGCCGACCGCGAAGCTGAGGGAGCGGATCCCCAACAGCTCTACCGCCACGACCACGAAGACGCCGATCAGCACGAGGCCCCAGGGCAGCTTCCTGTTCAGGATTCCGTTGATCACGACCGACATGAGGCGCGCCTGGGGGGCCGGCGCCTCCTCGCTCCCGATCCCCTGGATCCATTTGAGTTCGACCTGGCCCGTCTGAGGGTTCAGGAGGTACTTTCCTTCCGGCACCGTTCGGGAGCCGATCACGTTCAGCAGGACATAGGCTCTGCCGTCGTGATCGAACGACCGGTTTTCCACGACGACGCCCTCGGGAGGGTTGGTCGCGTCGACCGGGAAGCTCGTCGGGACGAACTTCTCGAGTCCCTTGTTCATGATCATGAGCGTGCCGCCGATGATCAGGCAAGACGCGAGCACGCCCAGGAAGAGCCCCTTCTGCTGGGCCGAGGGGGTCGCGCCCACGAGGAAGCCTGTCTTGAGGTCCTGGGAGGTGTTCCCGGCGTTGGCCGCCGCGATGCAGACCGTCCCTCCGATGGTGAGCGCGAGGGCCGCGTAGGCGGGCGCCGTCCACCCGGCCATGAGGAACAGGCCGCAGGTGGCCATCAGTGTCGCGATGGCCATCCCGGAGATCGGATTGGCCGAGGTGCCGATGAGGCCCACGATGCGAGACGATACGGTGACGAAGAGGAAGCCGAAGACCACGACCAGCAGCGAGGCCAGGAGGTTGGCCAGGAGGCCCGCCTTGGCCCCCGGGACCGGCATGAAGGTGAGGAAGGCCCACATCATCGCCACGACGATGGCCGACCCCGCCAGGACCACGGTCGTCTTGAGGTCCTGGGACGTGCGTCCCGCGAGGCGTACGACGGCGGAGTTCTCCTTGCGGAGATCCGCGGCGCCCGCCTTCAGCGCTGCGATGATCGTGGGCAGCGTCTTGACGAGGGTGATCAGACCGGCCGCGGCCACGGCGCCGGCCCCGATGTACCGGATGTAGCTGTCCCACAGATCGCTCGAGCTCATCTGGGCGATCGGAACCGTGCCGGGATAGATGGGCGTGGGCACGAGGCTCCCGAAGAACTTGATGGCCGGCATCATGACGAGCCACGAGAAGACCCCACCGGCGAAGATCACACCGGCGATCCTGGGGCCGATGATGTAGCCGACGCCCAGATACTCCGACGTGATCGTGGCTCGGAGCGACGCTCCTGGGAGCCACGAGGGGTTGTACGCGGCCTGGCTGCGGACCACCGCGAAGGCGTTCTCGTTTTGCAGGAGCGTGTACAGGGAGCCGAGGCCCAGGCCGTAGAACACCCGGCTCGCGAAGGAGCCGCCTCTTTCGCCGGCGATCAGCACGTCGGCGCAGGCGGTGCCTTCGGGGTAGAGCAGGTTTCCGTGCTCCTTGACGATGAGCTGCCGGCGGAGCGGGATCATGAAGAGGACTCCCAGGGTCCCCCCGATGACCGCCAGCATCAGGATCCGGGTGTACTCGAGAGAGAAGCCCAAGAAGATGAGGGCGGGCAGTGTGAAGATCACGCCCCCGGCCACCGACTCGCCCGCCGAGCCCGTCGTCTGCACGATGTTGTTCTCGAGGATCGTGGCCCGGCCGAGTGCCCTCAGGAGACTGATCGACAGCACCGCGATCGGGATCGACGCCGCGACCGTCAAGCCGGCCCGGAGCCCCACGTACACGGTCACAGCGCCGAAGATGACGCCGAAGGCCATGCCCAGGAGCGCGGCACGCCAGGTGAACTCCGGCATGGCCGTCTCGTCCGGGACGTACGGCTTGAACTCCTCCGGTGGGGCCGCGAGGTTCTCTTGGGCCATGCGCTCCTCCGATGTGTGGGATGACGGTCCGCCGGGACGCCAGGGACGGAGGATCGTACCCGCGAGGTGGAGCGCCGTCAACGCGGGTCCTTGACCCGGCGCCGGGGGCGGACCCTATACTGGGACTCGATGTCTCCGAGGCCCGGCTTCCTTCCCACCCTCCCCCTCCTGGTCGCCCTGGCGTCCGGCTCGACCGCCCAGGAGATGGACCGGTACGAGGCGCAGTACGGCACGCCCGTGGACGTGACGATCACCGACCTCGTGCAGAACGGCTCCGCGTACGAGGGGCGTGCCGTGCGCACCCGGGGCCGGCTCGAGCTGGCGGTGGGCGCACGCCGCGACCACATGCTCCGCGACCACTTCGGCAACAGCGTCCTCGTCTTCCCCGTCCGGGACATCGCCCCCCAGTTCGACCAGGAGGCGCTCACCATGATGGGAGGCGAGGTCCAGGTCACGGGCGTCTTCCGCAGCGGGAGCCTGCCGGCGGGGGACCTCGGCGCGGCCTCGCTGGCGACGATCACCTTCTGGCAGTACGTCGGCCCCGAGCGGGAGACGAAGGGGCCGATCAAGGCCGTAGACGTCACCCTCGAGTCGCTCGTCCGCAACCCGGGGAAGAAGGACGGCCAGACGATCCGGGTCGTCGGCAAGTTCCGGGGCAGCAACCTGTACGGCGACCTGCCCAGCGCCAGCCGGCGCAGCTCCTCGGATTGGGTCATCAAGGACGACGTCTTCGCGATCTGGGTGACCGGGAAGAAGCCCAAGGGCTCGGGGTTCTCCCTCGACGCCGGGCTCAAGCGCGACACAGGGAAATGGGTGGAGGTCATCGGGCGCCCCGAGACGCGGGGCGGGGTCACCTACGTCCGGGCCGTCAAGGTCAGCCTCACCTCGCCGCCCACGCCCACGGCCGAGGCGGCGCCTCCGCCGCCCCCGCCCGAGCGCCCCAAAGTGGCGCCGGTCGTCGTCTTCTCCCTGCCCCTGGACGGCGAGCGGGAGATCGCGCGGGACAGCCGCTTCGTCGTGCAGTTCAGCAAGGACATGGACGAGCAGAGCTTCGAGGGGCGGGTGGTCCTGCGCTACGCCGGTCCGCGGCGCCCCGGGGACCGACTGTTCGACGGGCTTCGCCTCAGTTACGACTGGGGGCGCCGCGCCCTCACGGTGGACCCCGGCGACTTGCTCCGGCCCGGACGGCAGGTCGAGCTGCTGCTGCTGCCGGGCATTGCGGACACCGACGGGCTGGTTTTGGCCCCGCGCCAGGGAGCCGTCGCCCAGGGGCCGTCCCCTCAGAGCGCGGACCCGCCGTCGCGCGGCGACGTCGCGGTGGAGGTCCTGCGGTACGAGGTCGGCCTGTGAGGCCTCAGGGCTTCTTCAGAAGCTCGGCCAGCCTCGCCGCAAGCCCTGCGGACGCCTTCACGACGCCTTCGGCCATCGCGGTGCGCCGGTCGCGCAGCCTCTGCCGCAGCTCTGCGTCGCCCAGGGCGAGGATGGCCGCCGCCAGGTGGCCGGCGTTCTTGGCCCCCATCGCCCCGACGCCCATCGTGGCCACGGGGATGCCGGGCGGCATCTGCACCGTCGAGAGCAACGAGTCGAAGCCCGAGAGGGGCGAGCTGGCGAGGGGCACCCCGATCACGGGCAGGGTGGTGTGGGCCGCCATGACTCCGGCGAGGTGTGCCGCCCCTCCGGCGCCCGCCACGATGATCCGGAAACCGGCGCCTTCGGCCGCGCGGGCGAACTCGGCGGCGGCGTCGGGGCTGCGGTGGGCCGAGAGGACGCGCACCTCGTGGGCGATCCCGTAGTCCTCGAGGACGCGGACTACCTCCGCCATGACCGGCAAGTCGCTGTCGCTGCCCATGAGGACCGCGACGACGGGCCTTCCGGAGGTCATCGCGTCGCCTAGGAGGCGCTCTTCGGGGCGTGGAGGCGTGCGAGGGCCTTCTGCCCGATGTCCTTCCGGTAGTGCATCCCGTCGAAGGAGATCTTCGCGACGGCCTCGTAGGCGCGCTGCACCGCCGCGTCCAGGTTGGCGCCGAGAGCGGTGACGCCCAGAACGCGGCCCCCCACGCTGACGACCCCGGAGTCGCGTGCGGCGGTGGCCGCGTGGAAGACCACGACGTCGGGCTGCCCCTTCAGGGCGTCGAGGCCGCGGACGGGCTTGCCGGTCTCGGGGGTGTCGGGATACCCCTTGCTCGCGAGGACGATGCAGACCGCGGGCTCCTTGGCCCACTCGAGCTTGATGTCCTTGAGGTTGCCGTCGGCGACGCCCTGGAGGACCGGCAGGACGTCCGAGCGCATGCGCGCCATGATGACCTGCGTCTCGGGGTCGCCGAAGCGGGCGTTGAACTCGAGGACCTTGGGTCCGCCGTCGGTCATCATCAGGCCGACGTAGAGCACGCCCTGGTAGCGACGCCCCTCGGCGGCCATGCCCTTGATCGTGGGGAGGACGATCTCCTGCATGATCTGCTTGTGTACGTCCACCGAGAGGTTGGTCGCCGGGGACACAGTCCCCATGCCTCCCGTATTGGGGCCCTCGTCGCCGTCGTGGATCCGCTTGTGGTCCTGGACCGACACCATGGGGACGACCTTGGCGCCGTCGGAGAAGACCAGGAAGGAGACCTCCTCGCCCGGGAGGAACTCCTCCATGATCAGCTTCGAACCGGCGATGCCGAACTTCTTCTCGGTCATCATCTGGTCGACGACCGCTTTCCCCTCGACCGCGTCCTTCACGATGATCGTCCCCTTGCCCGCGGCCAGGCCGTCGGCCTTCACGACGACGGGGAACCCCCACGGCGCGCGGTCGAGGAACGCGCGAGCGTCCTCGGGCGTCGGGCAGATCTCGTAGCCCGGGGAGGGGACCTTGTTCCGCTGCATGAACTCGCGGGCGAACGCCTTCGACCCTTCGATCTCGGCCGCGGCCCGAGTCGGCGCGAAGATCCTGAGGCCGCGCCGCTGGAACTCGTCGGCGATCCCGAGGACCATGGGCAGCTCAGGGCCGACGACCGTCAGGTCGGCCGTGATGGTCTGGGCGAAGTCGGCCACCTCCACGATGTTGGACGTGTCGATCGGGACGCAATCCGCGAGCTCTGCGATCCCCGCATTGCCGGGGGCGCAGTAGACCTCCTTCACCAGGGGGCTCTGGCGGATCTTCCAGACCAGGGCGTGCTCACGCCCGCCGTTTCCAACGACCAGGACTCTCATCTGATGTCCGCTCGCGTGAGGTTGGACGAAAAGACTGTAAAGTCTGCCATGGGAAGAATTTCCCTGTCAACCCGGCGTCTGCTGCTATCCTAGGCGGCCGTGGCCGCGATGCTTGCGCCGCGCGCTGCCGGCACCGGGGCCGCGCTGCTTTGGATCCTCTGGTGCGTTCGATGGTTCGACGCCGGGGAGCCGTTCCGGCCCGGCTGGCTCGCCGCCCTTTCCCCTGCGGTCCTCGCACTTCCCGGCGTCGTCCTGGGTCTCCTGTGGCTGCGTGAGCGCTGGGCCGATCTCCGGGGGGACCTTCCCCGCGACGCCGCCGCAGGCCTCGCCCTCGTGGCCGTCCTGGCCTTTGTCTTTCGGCTTCCGCTGGCGTGGCACGGCGCCGTGGGGTACACGACGGCCGACGCCGCGCTCTCGGGCATCGTGGCCCTGCACCTCCGCGAGGGCGTGGCCCACGACGTCTTCCTGCCGCAGCTGCCGTACAGCGGCAGCCTGAAGTCGCATCTGACAGTCCTCCTCGCGCTGGGCACGGACCTTCCCCGCGCGTTCACCCTCGCCTCGGTCGCCTTCTACGCGGCTTTCGTCGCGGGCCTCCACCGGCTCGCCCTGCTCGTGGACGGCCGGCGCAGCGTCGCGCTCGGTGCCGCGCTCTACGCCGTCTTCGCGCCGGCCTTCGTCACGCACTACAGCCTGAGCAACGACGGGAACTACGTGGAGGTCCTGGCATTCGGCACGTGGGCGGCGGTTCTCGCCGCGCGCTGGACGTCCGAGCCGGCACGCCGGGGCGTCCTGGCCCTCGGCCTCGGCCTGCTCGTCGGGCTCGCCTTCTGGTGTCACATCCTGGCGGTGATCTACGCCGCCGCCCTCGGTCTCGCGCTGCTCGCCTGCGATGCGCGAGCGGCGGTGCGCACCGCCTTGCCCGCAGCGTGGGGCTTCGTCGTCGGGTACGCGCCGGGGCTGCTGTGGAACGCGGGGCACGCCTGGGACTCGTTCCGGTCGCTCGTCCCCGGCCAGCAGCCGGCGGCGGCGGGGCCCGAGGGGCCGGGCGTCGTGGGACGCGCCCTCGCCATCGCCACCGACCACCTGCCCGTCCTGCTGGGCTACGACACGGGCTACGCGCGGGCGGTGGATGGGCTGATGCTCGCGCTCGCCTGGCTCGCCCTCGCGGTCGCCGCGTGGAGCCTCGTCCGCGCGGCGAGGGACGCGCGGTCCGGCGAGGCCAACGGCCTGCGGCTGCTCGTCCTCCTCGTCGTCGTCGACGTCGCCCTCGCCGTCCTGGCGCTGCGCTACGTCCCGCGCAATCCGCGCTACCTGCTCTTCCTGATGACCCCCGTGCCGATCCTCCTCGCCCGAACCCTCGCGGAGGGACGGGGTCGCGCCGCACTGGCCGTCCTCGTGGCGTTCGGGGCGCTCGGGTCCCTCGGCCAGGCGCGTGGCGAGGTCGAGTCGGACCGACGCTGGCGCTCGTTCGCCTCGGGCCTCGAGGCGGCAGGAGTGCGCCACTGCCACACGGACTTCTTCGTGGCCACGATGGTCAACTTCCTCACCGAGGAGCGCGTCGTGTGCTCGGCGAAGCTCGGACCCAACCGGACGGAGTACTTCTTCGAGTACCGCGAGCGGGTCGAGGCGGCGCCGGAGGCGGCCCTCGTGGCGCCTACCTCCGCGAACGCCGACAAGATCGAGAGGAAGCTCGCGCGGCTCGGCGTCCGCTACGAGCGCCTCGACCTCCTGAAGCCGGTCTTCGTGCGGCTGTCGCGCAAGGTGGATCCCCGCGAGCTGTTCCCCGAGCAGTCCTTCGGCCTGCGTTGAGCCCTCTCCCCGCCGATCACGACGGCTCGAGCACCCGTTTGTAGACCTCGCGCGCGGGAAGACCGAGCCGGCGGGCGACTTCCTTGACGGCCGCACGGCGGGAGAGGCCTTCGCCCGCGAGTCGGGCGTAGAGCGCCTCGGGCGATTCGGCTTCGGCGCGGCGGGCATCCGCTTCGACCGCCCCCGCGACGACGAGGACGATCTCGCCCTTCACCGTGTCGCGGGAGGCCAGCCTCGTGCGCAGCCCCGAAAGGCGGTCGCGCACGTACTCCTCGTGGAGCTTCGTGGCCTCGCGGCACAGGAACGCGTCGCGGTCCCCGAGGACCTCCGTCATGTCGTCGAGAGCCGCCACGACGCGCACCGGCGACTCGTAGACGACCAGGGTCTCGTTCGCGCTGGCGAGGTCGGCCAGGGCGCGTCGCCGCGCCTCCCGCCGCGCCGGGAGGAAGCCCACGAAGAGAAACCGGTCCGTGGGGAGTCCCGAAACCGACAGTGCCGCGATCGCCGCGCTCGCACCCGGGACCGGGAGCACGGGGAGCCCTTCGTTCCGCGCGTCGCGCACCAGGCGAAACCCGGGGTCGGAGATTCCCGGAGTGCCGGCGTCCGAGACGAGGGCCACGTCGCGCCCCTCGCGAAGGGCCGCGAGGATGCGCTCCCCCTTCCAGCGCTCGTTGTGCTCGAAGTAGGACGTCGTGGGGGTCGCGATCCCGTGAGCCCGCAGGAGCGTGCCCGTGCGTCGCGTGTCCTCGCAGGCGACGAGGCTGACCGCGCGCAAGACACGGACCGCGCGCAACGTCAGATCCTCGAGGTTCCCGAGGGGCGTCGCGACGACGAACAGGCGTCCGGGAGCAGACATCCGCACGTATCTTCGCACAGCGAGCCGTTCCCCGGACTCCTGGCATAACTCTCTGATCGATAATAACTTGCTCGATTCAATGGTGCCGATTGGCACTGTCCGCGGCCACGCCGACAGGCCGGAATCCCCGTATACCCCTGAATCTCCATTATTTGCTTGACACCCCACGGAAGGCTGCCCTAGCATCACGACGGACCGGGGCGCCGCGGCCAGGCGCACCTGCCGTTTGAGTGTGGTCCGTAAGCAGTTCAATCTACGAGAGTCAGGGGGTGTTCAGGTTTTGGCCGAGATCAAGATCCAGGAGGGCGAGTCGATCGAGAACGCCCTTCGCCGCTTCAAGCGGAAAGTCCAGCAGGAAGACATCATCAAGGATATCAAGAAGCACAGCTTCTATTTGAAGCCCGGCGACAAACGTCGGGCCAAGCAGGCCCTCGCCCGCAAGAGGAACCGGAAGAAGCTCCGCCGGGAAGGCGAATAGTCGAGAGCCCCCGGGAGGGCCTCCCCGGGGGCAAGCCGAACCCCGAGGAGGGGCCATGGAGTACCGAGACAAGAGTCTGGTCTGCGTGGAATGCCAGAAACCCTTCGTGTGGACTGCCGGCGAGCAGCTCTTCTACGCCGACAAGAACTTCAAGAACGAGCCCAAGCGGTGCAAGGACTGCAAGCAGAAGCGGAACTCGCGGATGGGCCAGTCGCCGCGCGAGAGGGTGGAGACGAAGGCCATGTGCTCGCAGTGCGGCAAGGAGACCACCGTTCCCTTCAAGCCCACCCAGGGGCGTCCGGTTTACTGCAAGGAGTGCTTCCAGGCGCGTAAGACCGCGAGCGTTTAGGTCGCACCCGCGGAACGAGGTGCAGGGCCCGACGGGGAGTCGCCCCACGCGATTCCCCGTCTTCGTCTTTCAAGGGTCCCGTTCGGGCTTCCCGAGGTCCACCATGGAGACCCCCGCGGCGTAGTCGGTCGTCTCGACCCTGCGCAGCTCCTCGAGGCGCCGCAGAACGCGGCTGATGCGCGCCGCGGCCTCGCCCAGTTGGCGCGCCCAGTGCCGTACGACCTCGGGGTCGTCGGCGCGATGCTCGAGGATCTCCGCGGCTCCCACGAGGACCGAAAGCGGGTTGTTGATCTCGTGGCGGAGCGTCACGTGGACCTGGCCCACCGCCGCCAGCCGCTCCGCCTCCACGAGCCGCTCCTGGGTCTGGAGGAGCTTGCGGTTCGCGGCCTCGAGGGCCTCGGCGTTGCGGAGGAGCGCGTCGACCATCTCGGCCCTCTCGAGGGCCAGGGCCGCGCGCGCCGCCATGGCCTCCAGCACCCGGACGAGGTCGGGGTCGCGGGGTCGCGCGTCGTGGAAGAACAGGCCCACGACCCCGGCGCCACGGTTCTCGACGACGAGGGGCACGAGGACGGCGCCCCGGAACCCCCTCCCGACCAGGGCGGCGCTCTCGGGGTCCCCTGCGAGGTTCTCCACCCAGAGGGCCCGGCGCGATTCGAGGGCCCGGGCCGTGGGCTGTCGGTCGAGACCGAGGGGCTCCTCGTCGGCCGAGCCTCGCGACGCCAGGCAGACGAGCCGGCCGTCGCGCACCAGGCGCAGGTTCGCGGCTTCGGTCCCCGCCACGGCGGCCATCCTCTCGACCACCATCCGCAGGAGCGCGTCGCGGTCGAGGTGGGTGAGGCCCGCGCGGGAGAGCGACTCGAGGGCCACGAGCTGTGCGGTACGCGCCTCGACGCGCTCCTCGAGGCGCTGCAGCAGCCCCTCGAGCTCCGCGGCCATGGAGTTGAACCGTTCTCCCAGCTGCGCCACGGCGGGCAGTCCGGAGACCGGCGCCCGCGCCCCGAGGTCGCCGCGTTCGAGGCGCGCCGCGGCCGCCTGCAGGGCCTCGAGTGGCCCGAGTACGCCGCGCAGGGCGAGCCAGGAGGAGAGTGCCAAGGCCAGGACGAAGAGCGCCGAGAGGGCCGCCATGGCGAAGCCCATGCGCTCGGAGGCGTGGCCCGCCGAAGCCGCCGCCGTGGCGAGGCGGGCCTGGATCATCCGCGACACCTCGTCGATGCTCTCTTCCACCCGGGAGTACGCGGCCCGGATCGTCGGCAGGTCGCCGGGCGCCGGCCCGCCCCCGCGACGGGCCATGGCGTCCTGGGCCATGCCCTCGAAGATGCGGTGCTGCGTCCGCACGCGCTCCACAGCCAGCCGCTCCTCGCCGGTCAGGGGGAGCGAGAGGTAGCGTGCCTCGTCCTCGTAAACGGACCAGGCGAGGGCAGTGAACTCGTCCCACGACCGGTGGCTCCCGCCACGCAGGTACTCCGCGGCGGCGGCGAGCTGTGCGGCGACGCCGCGCTGGATGCGCTCTTCGAGGCGCGTCGTCTCCCCCAGGGCCCCGAGGGTCGCGGTCAGCTCCTCGAAGGCGGCCCGCCCTCCCGCCGCGGTGCGCAGGCTCCCGCCGAGGACGGCCACGACCGGAAGCGCGAGGAGCGCGCCGAACGTCCGCAGGCCGACGCGCGGCCTCACGGTTCGAGGGCCTCGAGCACGCCGCCGCGGACCTGCGCCACCTGGAAGCGGGCGTCGACCGCGTCCCCGCCGTCGTCGAAACGGATCGGCCCCGTGAGCCCCTGGAAGGGCGGCCGGTCGCGCCCGAGCCGGCGCAGGAAACGGCGCACCCCCTCCCGCGTCGGTCCCTCCTCCCGGACGGCCTCGCCGACGAGGGAGACGGCGTCGTAGCAGGCGTACGAGGGGTTGTCGGCGGCGGCGCCGAAGCGGGTCCGATAGCGCTCGGCGAACTGGCCCGCGGCCGTGCTGCGGGGGGGCAGCATCACCGTGACGATCATCGACTCGAAGAGCTCCGGGCGGCCCTGCAGGTCGAGGGGCGAGAACGCCGCGTCTCCGCCGATGACCGGAGGACCGTTCCTGAGGAGGTCGCCTCCCTGGAGCTCCACGAGGTCCCGGGTCCGTCCGGCGAGGAAGATCACGTCGGGACGGGCCCGGAGGAGGGCGTCGAACTGAGCGACGAGCGTCGCGTCGGGCCGGTCCACGACGGAGGAGTAGCCCACGGCGAGCCCCACCTGGCCCCCCTGCCCGGCGAACGCGCGGGCGAAGGAGGCCGCGAGGCCCTTGCCGTAGTCGTCGAGCACGTAGAGGATGCCGGCCCGGCGGTAGCCGGCGCGGCGGGCGTAGCGCGCCAGAAGCTCGCCCTGAGCCCGGTCGTTGGAGCAGATCCGGAACACCCACCGGCCCACGCCGGTGAGGAGGGGCGAGGTAGCGTTGGGGATCACCATGGGTACGCCGTGCTGCTCGAGGATGTGGGCGGCCGAGAGCGTCGCGCCGCTCGCCGAGTGGCCGACCACCGCGACGACACCCGCGGCGTCGAAGGCCTGGGCGAGGGCCACCACCCCGCCTCCCGTGGTGAACGACTCGTCGCGGCTCGCCTCGCGCAGCCGGAGGCGAATCCCGCGCTGGCGCAAGTCCTCGACGGCGAGGGCCGCCCCCTGATGGCCTCCGGGGTGTGCGGCGAGTCCGACGAGGACCTCCGCCGAGTCCCCGGCGCAGCCCACGGAGAGCAGCGCGCTCAGGAGCGCCACGCCGGCGGCCGGCCCGCCCGACCCGGTCATGCCGGCCGCTGGCGCGCGGCCTGCAGCGCGGTCACCGCGACGACGTCCACGATGTCCTCCACGGAGCAGCCGCGGCTGAGATCGTTGGCGGGCTTCGCGAGGCCCTGGAGGATGGGGCCGATGGCCCGCGCGCCGGCGATGCGTTCCACGAGCTTGTAGCCGATGTTGCCGGCGTCGAGGTCCGGGAAGACCAGCACGTTGGCGCGGCCTGCCACAGGGCTGTCGGGGGCCTTGCTCTTGCCGACTTCGGGCACGAGGGCGGCGTCCAGCTGCATCTCGCCGTCGGCGGCGAGGCCCGGCGCCCGGGCTCGCACGAGGCGCGCGGCCTCGGCCACCTTGCGCGAGCGCGGATGGTCGGCGCTGCCGCGCGTGGAGAACGACAGCAGGGCCACGCGCGGGGGCTCGTCGAGAAGGTCGCGGGCGCTCTCGGCCGCGAGGATCGCGATCTCCGCCAGCTCGGGCGCCGTCGGGTCGGGGTTGACGCCGCAGTCGGCGAAGATCAGCCGGCCCGCGTCGCCCAGCTCGGGCCGCGACGTGACCATGAGCATGAACGACGAGATCCGGCGAACGTCGGTCCGCGGCCCGATCCCACGCAGCGCGGCCCTCAGCGTGTGGGCCGTGGTCGCCCGTGCCCCGGCCACGAGGCCGTCGTAGCGTCCGACCGCGACCTGGAGCGCGCCCCACAGGAGGGGATCGCGCAGGTGCTCCCGCGCCTCGGGCTCGGCGACGCCTCTGGCGCGCGCCCGCTCCAGGTAGGCCCGCAGGGCCTCGTCCACCTCGCGTCCCTCCGGCGGGACCGGTGCTATGCCCACGCCGGAGAGGTCGACAGCGGCGTCCCGGGCGGCCGCGAGCACCTCCTCGCGCGAGCCCACGACGCTCACCCGGGCGATCCCTTCGGCCGCCACCCGAGCGGCGGCTTTCAGGGTGCGCGGCTCGGTGCCCTCCGGGAGGACGATGTGCCGGCCGGCCTCGCGGGCCCGACCGCGGAGGCGGGCCAGGATGTCCATGAGGACCCGAACGCTAGCACACCCCGAAGGCGGCGGGCAAAGGCCGATGAGGCCCAGCGTTGACAGCCCGAGAGGGGCTGTGGTAGCGTTGCGCTTCCTTGTAACTGATTGTCGCTGCGAGGGAAACCGCCATGAAGATCGTCGAGCGTGCGGTCAACGACGTCACCATCCTGGATCTCCACGGGAAGATCCTGATCGGCGAGGGCGACGACGCCCTGCGCGAGGCGGTCACCAAGCTGGTGGACGGCGGCAAGACCAAGATCCTCCTGAACCTCGCCGACGTCCCCTACGTGGACTCGGCGGGCCTCGGCGAGATCGTGCGCTGCTACACCACCGTGAGCCGCAAGGGTGGACGTCTGAAGCTGCTCAACCTCACCAAGAAGATCCAGGACCTCCTGTCGATCACGAAGCTTCTGACGGTCTTCGAGACCTACGAGTCCGAGGACGAAGGCGTCAAGAGCTTCTAGGCGTTCCCCGCGACACCCGAGACCGCCCCGTCCCACAGGAACGGTGCGGTCGTTCACCTCATGAGCCTGCGGGCCGTCGTCGTCTCCCTGCGTCCGCACCAGTGGACGAAGAACCTCGTGGTCTTCGCGGCGCTGGCCCTCTCGAAGCATCTCTTCGAGGTGGAACCGCTGCTCAAGACCTTGATGGCCTTCGCCCTGTTCTGCGGCCTGTCGGGCACCGTCTACCTCATCAACGACGTGGCCGACATGGAGCGCGACCGGCTCCACCCCCGCAAGCGGCTGCGGCCCGTGGCGAGCGGGGCGCTCACGACGCGCGCGGCCGGGAGCGTGGCCTTGATCCTCGGCCTGACGAGCCTCGGCCTGACGCTGCTCCTCGGGGCCCCCTTCGCCCTCTGCGCAGCCCTGTACCTGGCCCTGAACCTCCTGTACTCCTTCAGGCTGAAGGAGGTCGTGATCGTGGACGTGCTCGCGGTGAGCCTCGGCTTCGTGCTGCGGGCGGTGGCGGGGGCCGTGGCGATCGCCGTGCAGATCAGCGAGTGGCTCCTCATCTGCACGCTCCTCTTCGCCCTCTTCCTGACCCTGTCGAAGCGCCGGCACGAGCTGACCTCGCTGAACGCGTCGGCCAGCGAGCATCGCAGGATCCTGGCCGAGTACAGCCCCTACCTCCTCGACCAGATGATCGCCGTGGTGACGGCCTCGTGCGTCACAGCCTACGCCTTCTACACGACCGCGCCCGACACGCGGGAGAAGTTCCAGACCGACCGGCTGGCCTGGACGATCCCCTTCGTCCTGTACGGCATCTTCCGCTATCTTTATCTGGTGCACCAGAAGGACCAGGGCGGCAGCCCCACCGACGTCCTCCTGACCGACCGGCCGCTGCTCGCGGTCGTGGCCCTCTGGGCGATCGCCATCGTCCTGATCGTCTACACCGCAGGGGGGGCGCCCATGCCCATCGGACGATGACCTTCGAGATCAAGGCCGATGGCGTCGACGTGCAGGAGGTCATGCGCTCGATCCGGAAGCGGATCGAAGAGAAGAAGCAGGGCCTCTACACCGACGAGGAGATCCGCGAGATCGCCGAGCGGCAGCTCGACGCGGTGCTCGACGCCCACGACTTCACGAGCGACTTCATCGGGGACTTCCGCTCCCCGGACCGGCGCTGGAACTTCGAGTTCGACCCCGAGACCCTCTACCGCAGCAGCCGAGGCGTCGTCGGGCGGCTCCTCATGACGGCGCGGCGGATCCTGCGTCCGGTGCAGAAGCTCTTCTGGAACCCCAACCCCATGATCTCGGCCCTGTCGCGCCAATCGGACCTCAACCGCTACTACGTCCACCTCCTCCACAACTTCGCGCTGGAGCTGACGAAGCTCAACCTCGAGATCCAGGACCTCAAGAACCGCAACCTGCAGCTCCAGGGCCGGCTCGAGATGCTGGCGCGGCGGGAGAAGACGCTCGAGGACATGGTGGTCTACCGGGAAGAGGCGCCGGCTCGGAAGGACCGCGGCGGGGGTCCAGGCGCTTGACGCGCCGGGTCCACCAGCTCCTCGCGGCCCTCTCCTACGGCGACGCCATCGGCAACGAGGCCCTGGCCATCCAGGCGCACCTGAGGCGCGCGGGATTCGAATCGGACATCTTCTCCGAGGGCGTGCATCCTCGCGTCGCCCACCTGGCGCGGCCGCTCTGGCAGTACGCCGAGGTCTCGTCGCCCGACACCGTCTGCGTCTTCCACTTCTCCATCGGCAGCGCGGCGGGGCGCCTGATCTACCGCGCGCCGGACCGGCTGGTCTCGATCTACCACAACATCACCCCCGCCGGCTGGTTCCTGGGCTTCCACCCCCACCTCGCGGGGCTCTGCTACCACGGCCGCCGCGAGCTCGAGGCCTTCGCCCCGCGGACGGAGCTGGCCCTGGGCGACAGCGAGTTCAACCGGCGGGAGCTCGAGGCGGCGGGCTACCGCCGGACCGGAGTGCTCCCCATCGTCCTCGACCTCACGGCCTACGAGCGGCCCCCCTCGCCGGTCGTGAGGCGCCTCTACGGAGACGGGCGCACCAACATCCTGTTCGTCGGGAGGATCATCCCGAACAAGCGGATCGACGACCTCGTGCGGATGTTCGCCTTCTACCAGCGCTACGTGGACCACCACAGCCGCCTGCTCCTCGTCGGGGACTACCGCGGGCACGAGCGCTACCTCCGCCGCCTCCGGGAGATGGTGGACGAGTTCCGCCTCGACGAGGTGGTCTTCACCGGTCACGTGGACGACGACGAGCTGCTGGCCTGCTACTCGGTCGCCGACGCCTTCCTCTGCCTCTCGGAGCACGAGGGCTACTGCGTGCCGCTCCTGGAGGCGATGGTGATGGGGGTCCCGGTGGTAGCGTTCGACGCCGGGGCCGTGAGGGAGACGCTGCGGGGCGGCGGCGTGCTCCTGACCGAGAAGCCTCCGGAACTCGTCGCCGAGCTGCTCCACCGCGTCGTCTCCGACGCGACCCTGCGCCGGTCGGTCCTCGCGACCCAGGAGCATGCCGTCGCCCGGCTGCGCGCCGAGGACTTCGGGGCTCTTCTCCTGGACCGGCTCGCGCCGGTGCTGGGGACGTCGTGAGGATCGACCAGTGGGTCCCGGCCCTGCACCGGGGCGACGCCATCGGAGACTCGGCGCGCCTCATGCGCGACGCCTTTCGCTCCTGGGGCCACGCCGCCGACGTCTACGCCCTCGAGGTCGACGACGACCTCCTGGGCGACGGCTGCCGGTGGTCGGAGTGGCGGCCGGGGGCGGCCGACGACGTCGTGATCCTGCACTACGCGCTCCCGTCCCCGCTCACCCGTGCCCTCGAAGGGCATCGCGGGCGCCGCGTGCTGCTCCACCACAACATCACGCCGCCGGAGTACTTCGAGGGCTACGACCCGGAGATGGTTCGCATCTGCGCCCTGGGGAGGGAGGAGCTCGGGGGCCTCGCGGGGCACGTGGACCTCGGGCTGGCCGACAGCGAGTTCAACCGGCGCGACCTCGAGGCGGCCGGCTTCCGCCGCACCGGCGTCCTGCCCATCTACGTGGACTTCACACGCTACCGGCGGCCGCCCAACCCCGTCCTGAAGAAGATGCTCGAGGACGGCCCCGTGAACCTCCTCTTCGTGGGGCGCGTCGCGCCCAACAAGCGTCACGAGGACCTCATCCGCCTCGCCTCCTACTGGAAGCGCTTCATCTCCCCCGACGTGCGCCTGGTGCTGGTGGGGAAGCTGCCGCGCCGCCGCGAGTACTTCGACGCCCTGCAATCCCTCCTCTACGAAGAGGGGTTCACGCCGTGGGAGGTGGTCTTCACGGGCCACGTGGACCACGAAGACCTCCTGGCCTGCTACGCGTCGGCCGACGTGTTCGTGTCCATGAGCGAGCACGAGGGCTTCGGCGTCCCCCTCGTGGAGGCGATGCTCCTGGGCGTGCCCGTCCTGGCCTTCCGCGCGGCGGCCGTCCCGGATACGCTGGGGGATGCGGGCGTGCAGTTCGCCGAGAAGAGGCTCGACGAGGTCGCGGAGATGGCTCACCGGCTGGCCACGGACCAGGGGCTGCGCCGGGGCGTCCTGGCGGCCCAGGAGCGACGGCTTCTCGCCTTCGCCCCCGAGGCCGTCGAGGGGGCCCTGCGCCGCTACGTGGAGTCGCTGTGAGTGAGCAGCCATGAGCGATCCCTGCGGCCCGCCCCGCGGCCAGCGGGACACGCGCCGGCGGGTCGCGTTGGTCGTGCAGCGCTACGGCACCGACGTGACGGGAGGCTCCGAATCCCTGGCGCGGGCCGTGGCGGAGCGCCTGGCGGTCGAGTTCCGGGTGACGGTGTTCACGACGTGCGCCCGGGACTACGTGACGTGGAGGAACGAGGCCAAGGAGGGAACGGAGCGGATCAACGGCGTGGACGTGGCCCGCTTCCGCACCGAGGAGGAGCGCGACCTCGACGCCTTCAACGCCTTCTCGGAGTCCCTCTACGGCCGCCCTCACTCCGACGAGGAGGAGCTCATCTGGCTGAAGCGGCAGGGACCCTACGCCCCGCGTCTCGTCGCCCAGCTCGAGGCCTGCAAGGACCGCTTCGAGGCGATCCTGTTCTTCACCTACCTCTACTTCCCGACCTACTGGGGGCTCAAGGCCGCCCCCGAGCGCTCGATCCTCGTCCCAACGGCCCACGACGAGCCGCCGCTGCGCTTCCGGATCTACGAGGACGTGTTCTCGCTGCCCCGGGCCCTGGCGTTCTGCTCGGCTCCCGAGGAGGAGCTGGTGCGCGAGCGCTTCCGGCTCCGCGGCGGCCCGACCGTCGTGGCGGGGATCGGCGTCGAGACGCCCGAGGCGCCCGACGTGGAGGGCTTCCGCGCCCGTCACGCCGTCACGGGCCCCTACGTCCTCTATGCCGGCCGCATCGACGCCGGCAAGGGCTGCGCCGAGATGCTCGAGCACTTCGAGCGCTACCGGCGCTCCCGTCGCGGGGGCGCCGACCTGCTGCTCATCGGGCGGCTCGCGATGCCGGAGCCCCGAAACCCCGGCGTCCGGTACCTGGGCTACCTGCCCGAAGACGAGAAGCACGCGGCCATGGCGGGAGCCCGTGCGGTCCTCTGCCCGAGCCCGTACGAGAGCCTCTCCATCGTGCTCCTCGAAGGGCTCTCGCTGGGCACGCCGGTCCTCGTGAGCGCGCGCTCACCGGTGCTCGAGGACCATTGCATCCGCTCCAACGCGGGCCTGTACTACGGCGACGCCGACGAGTTCGTCGAGGCCCTCGACCTGTTGGTGCGGGAGCCTGCGCTGCGTGCGGCCCTGGGCGAGAACGGCCGACGCTACGTCCGGGAGAGCTACAGGTGGGAGGCAGTCCTCTCGCGGTACAAAGGCCTGATCGAGGCGGTCTCGCGCGGCCGGCGCGAGGCCGCGAGGCCCCGATGAGGGCCGTCCTCGTGCGGCCGGGGACCCTCGCCGGCGCGTTCCTCCTGGTCGCCCTCGCCGGGGGAGCGTCGCTGCCTGCGGCGCCGGACCTGCCGCCTGCCCTCGAGGCGGCGCCGCGCGTCAAGGACCCCGTCTTCGCCCTGCTCCTCGGGCTCCTCGACTCCGATTCCTTCGGCACCCTCACCCGCGAGCGGCTCGAGGGCGAGCTCGTCCGCGTGCGGGCCCGGACGCGCCTTCCGTATAGGCGGCTCATCGAGCTGCGTCGCGAAGCGGGGGAGGCAGGGTCGCCCGCCCGCGTCAGGGCGGTCTTCGACGGCGCCCTCGACGAGCCCGTTCCGTACTCGATCCTGGGCTACCGGCCCGGCAGCGTTCTCGCCACGCCGGCCTGCGTCTTCCACGAATGGACCCTCGGCGACGTGCGGGTCCCGCTCTCGCGGCGAGTGGCGGGGCGCAGCGAAGTCACCCTGGTGCCCCTCGAGGACGTGCACGTCCTCCTCCTGGCCGAGGGCGCCCTCCGCATCGACTTCGCCGGCTGGCTCGACTTCCTCCTGGGAGCGTCCCTGGACGACACCGAGGTCTCGGCGGTCCTCGTCTTCCGTACGGGCGGCCGCTGGATCGGCCTGGCCCTGGGGTACAACGACGAGGGCGCTCCGCGCTCCGGGGCCTTCGATTTCGCCGCGGACAAGATCCTGTTCCCCTATCCGGCGGAGATGAGGGCCGTGGCCCACCACATGCGCGGCCGCTTCGAGGCGATCCGGGGAGGGATGGCCACGATCCGCTCCGCGCCCTGAATCAGTGCGGCCGGACGGCCTTGAGCTGCTCGAGGAGGGACTCGGTGGTGGCCGGGCCCTTGAGGATCGAGGCCGCACGGGCGATCTGGTTGATCGCCTCCTCCACGGCGTCGAAACCGGCGCCTTTCTCGATCTCGGCCTTGGCCTTCTGGTAGTGCTTGTTCACGACGCTCTCGCCCACCGAGCCGAGCATCGAGTTGCAGATCTCCCGGACGCGGTTGAGACGCGCGACCAGGTCGGTCCCCGGTCCCCCGGCGGGGGCGCCGGCGGCGGGAGCGGGCGTCGGCGGAGCGGCGGACGCGCGCCCTGTGCGCGGCGCCGGGGCGGTGGCGTTGCCCTCCTTGAGGCGGATCAGGCCGGTGGTGATGAGGCCGTACAGGATCTTGGCGGCGTCGAAGACCGAGAGCCCGCTCGCCTGGGCGATGGCCTTCACGCTCCGCTGGCCGTCGATCTTCGAGAGGATGAGCCACTCGCTGGTGTTGAGGTTGATCTGGCCCTCACGGTTCTCGAGGACCATGAACTCCGGGACCAGCTCCACCGCCGGGATCTTCTTCGAGAGCACGCGCCACTCGTCGAGGCGGCGCGCGGCTTCCATGAGCAGGTTGGTGTTGCTCTTGGAGATCGTCCGGTGCTGCGTCGCGACCCCCGGCTCGAACTTGAAGTCCCCCTGGCTCCAGATCGCGAGGGCGTAAACGGCCTCCTCGCCGCTGATGTCCTCGAGCTGGGCATGGACGATCTGGCCGTCGTTGAGGAAGATCTGCCCCCTGAGGCCGCCATCGGTCAGGTGGAACACGCCGGTCTTTCCGCTGACGCTGATGAGCTGGATGATGTCGGGAAGATGAAGCTCGGCGAGCGACCCTTGGAAGGCCATGACGCTCAGGCTCTCCGGAGCCGAAACACGGGGTAAACCGCCCCCCGTGGGCGTTGCCGCCCCGTGGGCGTTTTGGTGCTAAACCTCGTGAATACTTCCAATTAGCGACGTGAGGCTATCAAGGCCGCCGAGAGATGTCAAGGTCAGGCGGTGGTCTGCTTCGCGGCCGTCTCCTCGACGTCCTTGAGGGTCCGGCGCTCGCGGTCGCGGGGGAGCGCGATCCCGTACCGCTTGATCATCTCGTTCAGGGTGGTCGGCTTGAGCCCCAGGAGCCGGGCCGCCTCCTTCTGGACCCACCCCGTGGACTCGAGGGTGGACTCGATGAGGCGGCGTTCGAAACCGGCGATCACGTCGCGGAGGCTGATCCCCTCGGGCGGAACCGTGACGTGGGGGACGTGGAAGCTGGGAGCCGCCTTCACGTGCTCCGGGATGAGATCCCGGGAGATGCGGCCCGTCGTGGACAGCACCACGCCCCGCTCGATGACGTTCTCGAGCTCCCGCACGTTGCCCGGCCAGTCGTAGTCCATGAGGGACTGCATCGCGTCCGGAGTGACCTCGAGCACCGGGCGGCTGTTCTCCTTGGCGTACTTGTGGACGAAGTGCTGCACGAGGGCGGGAACGTCCTCCTTGCGCTGACGCAGGGGAGGGATCTGGATCGTGATGACGTTGAGCCGGTAGTAGAGGTCCTCGCGGAAGC
>JACQGI010000008.1 GCA_016199625.1 Acidobacteriota bacterium
CTCATCCGCTTCGACATGTCGGAGTACATGGAGAAGCACTCGGTCAGCAAGCTCATCGGCTCGCCCCCGGGGTACGTGGGCCACGAGGAGGGGGGCCAGCTGACCGAGCGGGTGAAGCGCAACCCGTACTCGGTGGTGCTCCTCGACGAGATCGAGAAGGCGCATCCCGACGTCTTCAACATCCTGCTGCAGGTCTTCGAGGACGGGCACCTGACCGACGGCCTGGGCAACACCATCGACTTCAAGAACGTCATCATCATCATGACCTCGAACATCGGCGCCCGCTTCATCGAGAAGAAGGGCCGCATGGGCTTCGCCTCCGCCGACCCCAAGGACACCGCCCAGGGGATCAACGAGATGGTCATGGGGGAGGTCAAGCGCACCTTCAACCCCGAGTTCATCAACCGCATCGACGAGATCATCATCTTCGACGCCCTGACCGACGACGACCTGGTGATGATCACCCGGCTCCTCGTGGACCAGTTGAACTGCAACCTCAAGGAGAAAGGGATCGCCATCCAGATCCGCGACGACGGCGTCGAGTGGCTCCTGAAGAAGACCCTCCCGGACCGGTCCTACGGCGCGCGCCCGCTGCGGCGGGCCATCCAACGCCACATCGAGGACGCGCTCTCCGAGGCCTTCATCCGCGGCCAGATCCGCAGCAACCGTCCCATCGACGTGGGGGTCCAGGACGGCGCGCTCTGGTACTGGCAGGACGGGCGGGGCGGGATACTGTCGCAATGAGCTTCCGCCGTTCGATGGCCACATGGGCCCTGAGCGCGGCCCTCGGGGGCGGCGTCCTTCCGGCAGCCGTCGCCCAGGAGGCCGCCCCGATCGTCGAGCGGGTGGAGATCCTCCAGAACCAGTACCTCCAGACAGAGACCCTCCTGTTCTACGTGTCGACGAAGGCGGGGGACCGGTACGACGAGCGTCGGCTCAAGGAGGACTTCCGGCGGCTGTGGGAGACGGGCTTCCTCGACGACCTGCTCCTCGACGTCCAGGATGGGCCCAAGGGGAAGGTCGTGCGGTTCGTCGTGCGGGAACGCAAGCGGATCCAGATCGTGGACTACCGCGGGAGCAAGGCGCTCACCACGACGAACATCGAGGACCGGCTGAAGGAGAAGGACGCCGCGATCCGCATCGACAGCTTTTACGACCCCGCCAAGGTACGCCGTGCGGAGCAGGTGATCCGGGAGATGCTCGAGGAGAAGGGCCGGCACTTCGGCACGGTGAAGCACGACGCCAAGACCGTGGGCGGGTCCGGGACGCAGGTCTCCTTCGTCATCGACGACGGCCCGAAGACGAAGATCAAGGAGATCGACTTCGTGGGCAACGCGGTCTTCTCCGACGGGAAGCTCCGCGGGGCGATGAAGAAGGCGAAACAGGCGGGCTTCTGGAACCTGTCGTGGCTGTCGGGGAAGCGCACCTGGACCGAGGAGAAGTGGTCGGGAGGACCGGAGGACCCCCGGGGGGACCAGGGCCGTCTGGAGGCCTTCTATCTGAACCACGGTTACGTGACGGCGACGGTCGGGCAGCCCGTCATCAGCTACGTGGGCGAGACGGGGGGCAAGAAGCCGACCAAGTGGATGAAGGTGACGATCCCGGTGACCGAGGGCGACCAGTACCGGGTCGGCGAGGTGAAGTTCGAAGGGCTCACGGTCTTCAAGGAGGAGGCGATCCGGCCGCTGTTCAAGCTGAAGAGCGGCGACGTCTACAAGGAGTCGCGGCTCCAGAAGGCCTACGAGAAGCTCCGGGACCTCTATGGGAGCCTGGGGTACTTCCAGTGGACGGGCTACACGAAGCGCGCCCCGGACGCCGGGCGGAAGGTGGTGGACCTCGTCCTCAGCATGGAGGAGGACAAGCGCTACTACGTCGGGAAGATCCGCTTCGTGGGGAACGACTCGACCCGCGACAAGGTGATCCGTCGCGAGGTCTACATGAACGAAGGGGACGTCTTCAACACCGAGGCGCTCAAGCTCTCCATCCGCCGGATCAACCAGCTCGGGTACTTCAAGCCCATCGAGGGGGCTCCGGAGCTGAGCCAGAGCGACCGCGCAGAGGACAAGCTCGACGTCACGTTCAAGGTCGAGGAGCAGAACCGCAACCAGTTCACGTTCGGCGCCGGGGTGTCGGGCCTCGAGGGCACCTTCGTCAACGCCTCGTTCTCCACGGCGAACTTCCTCGGTCTGGGCGAGACCTTCCAGGTGTCCGCCCAGAGCGGCAAGCGGACGAAGAACTACCAGGTCGCCATCACGGAGCCGTATTTCCTCGACCGGCCGATCACGGCGGGCTTCGACGTCTTCAAGCGCCGGCTCAGGTACGAGACCTTCGGCAACGTCCGGGGCTTCACCCAGGACACGGAGGGGCTGGGCCTCGTCTTCGGCTTCCCCCTGGGACGCTTCACCAGGATGTTCACCAACTACGCCTACGAGGTCATCGACATCGAGGACCTCGAGGGCACGGACCCGACGACGGGGGAGCCGACGACCGACCCCAACCCCATCTTCGACCCGTTCTTCTTCGGCGAGGAGGGCCGCAGGCGCGAGAGCCGGCTCAGCCCCTCGGTCGTCTACAACACCGTGGACAACCCCTGGATGCCCCGGGACGGCTGGCGGCTCACGCTGAGCGCTCCGGTGGCCGGCGGTCCCCTGGGCGGGACCCTCGACTATTTCAAGCCGAACGTCGAGGCCATCGTCTACCTGCCCCACACGCGGAAGACGGCACTGGGCCTGCGGGCCGAGATGGCCTGGCTCAAGCCGTTCGGAGATACGGCCGTGGTGGACCCCGAGACGGGTCGCAACAAGCTGCCGCTGTACCAGCGCTTCTTCCTCGGCGGCGAGACCCAGATCCGTGGGTTCAACATCCGGAGCGTAGGACCCACCCAGACCGTCGACGAGCAGACTCGGGCGGTCGGCGGGAACAAGTTCGTGCTCTTCAACGCCGAGTACTACGTCGACGTCGGCGGGCCGCTGCGCTTCCTGCTGTTCTTCGACGCGGGGCAGGCGTTCCTCGAAGGGGAGGGAATCGACCTCAAGCGCCTGCGGACGTCGACGGGGGCCGAGCTGCGGTTCGTCATGCCGGTGCTCAACGTGCCCTTCCGCCTCATCTACGCCGTGAACCCGAACCGGGACGCCTTCCAGCCGCGGTCGACCTTCAAGTTCGCCGTCGGCACCACGTTCTGAGATTCTTCCAAGGAGAAGACATGAGACACGCCGTCTTTTTCGCCGCGCTGTTCGCCGGCGCGGCTGCCGCCGCTGCGGCCCAGGAGGCCGCCCCCGAGAAGCCGCAGGGAGGGGACCGGCTCGCCCGCATCGCCGTCATCGACATGGGGCGCATCTCCACGGACTCGCTCATGGGCAAGGGCTACGCCGCACAGCTCGAGGCCCTCAAGAACGAGATCGACTCGGAGGGGACCAAGAAGCAGAACGAGCTGCAGAAGCTCGATCAGCAGATCAAGGCGCTGCAGGAGGAGCTGGAGAAGCAGGCGAGCGTCCTCTCCCCGGAGGCCGTGGAGAAGAAGAGCCAGGAGATCAAGAAGAAGCAGCGTGACCGCCAGGCCTTCGTCGAGGATGGGCAGGCCGAGCTCGAGCGGATGCGCGAGCGGGCACGCCAGCAGGCTCAGGTCTTCAACAACGAGTTCCAGCAGAAGATCCGTCCCCACATCGAGGCCGTGGCGAAGGACAAGGGGATCGACATCCTGCTCGACTCCCAGGTGGCTCTCACGGTGAGCCGGGCCTTCGACGTCACACAGGACGTCATCGTGAAGGCCGACGATGCCGAGAGATCGGGCAAGGCCGCGGTCGGGGCGGCGAAGCCGCCGGCCGAGAAGCCGGCAGCGGCGGCGAAGCCGAGCCCGGCCCCGAGCCCGCAGCCCTGAGGTGCGGCGCGGAACCCGGGGAGGCCGGGCCCTGGGCCCCGGCCTCCTCCCCTCGGTCCCCCGGGCGCGAACCAGAGCGGAGCTTCCGTGGCCCCTTCCGAGACCATCGACATCGGTCGTCTGATCCGGCAGATCCCCAGCCAGTACCCCTTCGTCCTCGTGGACCGGGTCCTCGAGCACGATGCGGGCGGCCTGGTCGGGCTCAAGAGCGTCACAGGATCCGAGGATTTCTTCGAAGGGCATTTCCCCGGCGCCCCCGTCATGCCCGGTGTCCTCATCATGGAGAGCCTGGCCCAGGCCGCCGGGATCTGGCTCCTCCGGAACGCTCCCGATCCTGCCCGCGTCGAGGTCTACGTCGTGGGGATCGACGACGCAAAGTTCCGGCGTCCGGTGGTCCCCGGCGACCAGCTCCGCCTGGAGATCCGGATCCTCCACCGCCGCGGCGCCCTCTCGCGCGTCCGCGGTGAGGTCCGTGTCGGGGAACACCGGGCCGCCGAGGCGCGACTGCTCCTCCAGTCCATCACCCTGGCGACGCCCGAGATCGATCCGACGGCCCGCATCTCGCCGGCGGCCGTTTTGGAGCCGGGCGTGCGCATCGGGCCCTACTGCGTCGTGGGCCCCCAGGTACGGATCGGATCCGGGACCGTCCTCGAGTCCCACGTCGTCGTCGAAGGGCCCACGGCGATCGGCCACGACAATCGCTTCCATCCGTTCGCCTCGGTGGGCCTCGCACCGCAGGACCTCAAGTACCGCGGCGAGGCCTCGCGTCTCGTCATCGGCGACCGGAACGTGTTTCGCGAGTTCGTCACGATCCACCGCGGGACCGAAGGCGGCGGATGGGTCACGCGCATCGGGTCGGACAACCTCCTCCAGGCCCACGCTCACGTCGCCCACGACTGCTCCGTCGGGAGCCACACGATCCTCGCCCATGGCGCGACCCTGGGGGGTCACGTGGAGGTGGGGGACTACGCCATGGTCGGGGCCTTCTCCGGGGTGCACCAATTCTGCCGTGTCGGCGCCCACGCGTTCCTCGGCGGGTTCACCGTCGCGACCAAGGACGTGCTGCCGTACTCCAAGACCGTGGGCAACAGGGCTTGCATCTATGGGATCAATCAGGTCGGACTGCAGCGGCGGAGCTTCTCCCCGGGGAGCATACGGGAGCTGCGCCAGGCCTATCGCGTGCTCCTCCAGAGCCGGCTGAACACCTCCGACGCCGTGCGTCGCCTCGAGGCCGAGGGTCCCCACACGGCTGAGGTCCGCGCCGTCGTTGAGTTCATCCGCTCGTCGGACCGGGGCGTCATCCTGAAGCGACGGAGTCGCGGGGACGACGACGCCGAGGAGTGATGGGCGAGCCGCTCGGGCTGATCGCCGGCAACGGACGCTTCCCGTTCCTCGTGGCTGCGGCCGCCCGGCGCGCGGGCCGCCGGATCGTCACCGTGGCGGTCCGCGAGGAGGCGTTCCCGGAGCTGGAGAAGGAAGTCGACGTCTTCCACTGGGTGGGCCTCGGACAGCTCGGCCGGTGCATCGAGGTGCTCCGCAAGGAGGGCGTGCGCGAGGCCGTCATGGCCGGGCAGGTGAAGCACCGGCAGATCTTCTCGAACATCGTCCCCGACTTGAAGCTCATGGGCGTTCTGGCGCGACTGGCCGTGAGGAACACCGACAGCCTCATCGGGGGGGTGGCGGAGACCCTGGGCCGCGAGGGCATCACGCTCCTGCCGTCGACCGAGCTCCTGCAGGACCAGATGGCCGGGGCCGGGGCGCTCACCCGCCTTGCGCCGTCACGGGCGTCGGTCAAGGACGTCGAGTACGGCCGGAAGATCGCGCGCGCCCTCGCCGGGATGGACCTGGGCCAGACGGTGGTGGTCAAGGACCGCGCGGCCGTGGCTCTCGAGGCCATGGAGGGGACCGACGAGGTGATCCGCCGGGCGGGTCGCATCGCGGGTCCGGGAACCACCGTGGTCAAGGTCGCGAAGCCGAAGCAGGACATGCGCTTCGACGTGCCGGTCGTTGGGACGGGGACCCTCGCGGCGATGTCGGAGGCCGGCGCGGCGACGCTGGCGGTGGAGGCGGGACGGACGCTCCTCATCGACCGGACGGACTTCCTGGCGGCTGCGGACCGGGCCAGGATCGCCGTCCTGGGCATGCAGCCGGGGAACGATGCCTGATCCGCTCCGCGTGGCGGTCGTCGGCGTGGGGGCCCTCGGGCAGCACCACGCCCGGGTCTACGCCTCGCTGGGCGAGGCGCGGCTCACGGGAGTGTACGACGTCGATGCGTCGCGGGCCGCCGGCGTAGCCGAGCGGCACTCCACCCGCCCGTTCGCCCACCTGCGGGACGTCATCGCCGCGAGCGACGCCGCGTCCGTGGCCGTCCCGACCGTGGACCATCATCGCGTGTGCCGGGTCCTTCTCGAAGCGGGCAAGCACGTCCTCGTCGAGAAGCCGATGACGACCACGCTCGCCGAGGCCGACGACCTCATTCGGCTGGCGGAGAGGAACGGCGTCGTGCTCCAGGTGGGTCACATCGAGCGGTTCAACCCTGCCGTGGATGTCCTCCGCGAGGCCGTCAGTCGGCCCCGCTTCATCGAGGTCCACCGGCTCGGCTCTTTCTCCGCGCGCAGCCTCGACATCGACGTCGTCCTCGACCTCATGATCCACGACCTGGACATCGTGCTCTCCCTGGACGGGTCCGAGCCGCTCCAGGTGGACGCGGTCGGCGTGCCGGTCCTCACGCCGAAGGTGGACATCGCCAACGCCCGCCTCCGGTTCGCCTCGGGCCTCATCGCCAACCTCACGGCGAGCCGGGTCTCCGCCGAGAAGGTCCGCAAGTTTCGCGTGTTCTCGCCGCGGACCTACGTATCGGTCGACTTCGCCGCTCGCGAAGCCCGGGTCTACCGGCTCCTCGAGAAAGAGGGCCGCCCCGAGATCGACGTCAGGCACACGGCGGCACCCGACCAGGAGCCCCTCCAGCGTCAGCTCCAGGCCTTCCTGGCATCCGCCCGAACGGGAGCGACGCCTGTCGTCTCCGGCCAGGACGGCCGCCGGGCCCTCTCCCTTGCCCACACCATCCTGGAGAAGATGGGCGACCTCAAGATAGAGTAGCCTTTCCGTCGAACCTCCTATATCTTGTATGTGTCGTTTGGAAGCGGCCGTGCGTCTGTGATAGCATCGGGGGTTTGATCGTGGCGGCGGGGCGCCTGCAGGGGAGCGCATGACGCAGCGCGTGGGCTTTCTGGTGTCCGCGATCATTCACTTGATGCTCTTGATGGCATTGATCGAGAACACTGCGAACGCACCGACCCGGCCCGTGCCTCCGGCCGGGCCGCCCCCGGAACGTCAGGAGGTGGTGTTCCTCCCCCCGCCCGAGGTGCTCCGGCAGTTGCTCCCTGCACCGGATCCCTCCCTCCTTGTGCAGCGAGCACTCGGGGGGACGCCGCCGGCTATGGCGATCCCCCTGGCTTCGCCGGCGCCCCCGCCATCGCCGACCCCGCCGCCACCACTGGTCCCCAAGGATCGCGTCAGCATCGGGGGTCCGGGGCCCCGCAAGGAGGGCCCACTGGTCCTTCAGCCCGAGGTGGACATTACGGCGGCGAAGGGCACACCGACCGGCGGTGGACCGCGGCAGTTGCCCCGTACCGAACCCACGCCAACACCGCCACCCCCGGGAAACGCGGCTGTGGACAGTCCGGCGGTCGTCGCCTCAAAGGACGGCGTGCCGACGCCTCGGGCACCTGAGGGCCTGCCCCTTGTTCCTGGCGAGGGCCGCGTCGAAAGGGGGCTGCAGGAGCGGGCCGAGCGCGTCGGGGGTGCTCGGAGAGACGGGAGCCAGCCCTCGATCGCCGGCTCGCTGAGGAACCTGGACCGGAGGCTCCAGGAACCAGGCCCCCTGGGCGTTCCTTCGGGCACGCGACAGCAGGTGGGGCCGCTCCTGTTCGACCCCGAGGGGGCCGATTTCACCTCCTGGACCAACCACTTCAAGAACGAGGTCTACCGCAATTGGATCGTTCCCCAGCCAGCCCTCATGGGCTTCCGCGGCCACGTGGACATCGAGTTCACCGTCGAGCGTGACGGGTCCGTGAGCCACTTGGCGATCCTGAAGGGCTCCGGGACGCTCGCCCTCGACCGCGCGGCCCAGAACGCCATCCTGGGCAGCCGCTTCCAGGCGCTGCCCGCGGACTTCAGGCCGCCGCGGGTGACGATGCAGGCGTCCTTCTTCTACAACGAAGCGCCGCAAGGATCGTGATCCTCCTCCGCGGACTGCGGCGCGGCGGGGCGACACTCGCTGCAGGATTCGTCGTGGCTGCCGCCGTGGCCGCGAGCTGCCGGAGCCTGCCGGATCGCGCTCCCGTGGGCCCGCCGGCGTTGCCTCAGCCCGCTTTCGACGGCCTCGTCCCGGGGCCGAGCCTCCGCGTGGGCATCCTCACCGACGCCCGCCGGGTCTCGATCGCGGCCGAGTCGGCGGTGGACGTGTGGGTCACGGGGGACGGAGCGGGCCGGCCCCGGTC
Organism: Acidobacteriota bacterium; assembly: GCA_016199625.1. Lineage (GTDB taxonomy): Bacteria > Acidobacteriota > Vicinamibacteria > Fen-336 > Fen-336 > JACQGI01. The sequence goes on from JACQGI010000008.1 coordinate 8,380, forward strand.
GGTGCAGCGGGCCACCTTCGGAGCGGTGTCCGGGGCGCTGTCGGAGGCCTCGCGGTACCGTGTCCAGGTGGCGAGCCTCGCGAGCGAGACGGCGGCGCGCCTCGCTTCGACGCGGGCGAAGGAGGCGTCGGGCCTCCCCCCGACGGTGCAGTGGAACGGGGCGACGAGCACCTACCAGGTGCGCGTGGGTGCCTTTGCCACCCGCGAGGAGGCGCGCGCCCTGGCGGACCGGCTGTCCTGGACCGGCCTGCGCGGGGCGTTCGTCGCTGAGGAGACCTCTGCGGAGCTCGGTGGCGTCATGAGGCTCCACGAGACCGAGGAAGAAGTCTCCGCCGCCACGGTCGTGCCGGGATACCCGGGCGAGATCCTCACGGTGGATGGCACTCCCTACCGCGGGCTCATCGAAGTGCGTCCCAACGGGGCGGGGAGCCTCACGGTCGTGAACATCGTGAACGTCGAGGACTACCTCCGCGGCGTCGTCCCCAACGAGCTGTCGCCGCAGGGCTTCCCCCAGATCGAGGCGCTCAAGGCGCAGGCTGTGGCTGCGCGGACCTACGCGCTGCGCAACCGAGGGCAGTTCCGCAACAGGGGCTACGACATCTGCGCAACACCGTCCTGCCAGGTCTACCGGGGCATGGCCACGGAGGACCCCCTCGCGGACCGGGCCGTGGAGGAGACCCGGGGCGTCGTCGGTGCCTGGGGTGACGGCCTGATCAACGCCCTCTACACCTCGACGTGCGGCGGGCACACCGAGGACAGCCAGCACATCTTCGAGGGCGAGCCGGTGCCGTACCTGAAGGGCGTGGCGTGCGCCCCCGAGCGGTCGGCCTGGGGCGCGATCCGCACCGCCGCGGCCACCGAAAGCCTCGGCGACGAGGAGGGCCTGAACCGCGACGCCGCGCTGCTGGTGGCTCTGGGCGTCGTCGAGCCGCGCCTGTACGAGGCGAAGACCCTGAAGGGGTTCGCCACGGACACCGAGGTGCGTTCGTGGACGTCGCGTCTCGTCACCGCCCTCCGGCGCAAGGGGTGCCCCGGGGCCGAGCCGCCGCTGGCACGCCGGGCGGGGTTCTTCCACCACGTCGTGGCGAGCCTCTGCTGGGAGGAGCGCGCTCAGCGCCTGCTCTCGCCGGATGATCCCGAGTACCTGCTGCAGGTCGAGGATGGGGCCGAGCTCGCGGGGAACGGCGAGCGACTGGCCGCGGCGCTGTTGATCCAGGAGGGGGTGCTCTCGCCGTTCCCCGACAACACCCTGCGGCCCGGGATTCCCGTCACGCGGGCCCAGGCCGTGCGCCTGCTCGCGCGCGCGGCCGGGCGGGCCGGCGTGCCGGGGCTCGTCACCGCCGAGTTCCGGGGCGCCGAGGCTGGAGAGCTCCGCGTGCGCCGCGGCGACGCCCTCGAGTCCCACCCCCTCGACCGCTCGGCCCGGCTGTTCCGAACCATCGACGGCAGTGCCGTGGCCGCCTCGGAGATCAGCCTGGTTGCAGGCGACGTGGTGCGCTTCGTGACTCAAGAGGGTCGGGTCGTGTTCCTCGAGGCCGAGCACAGCCGCCTCGGGGCGGCCGCCGATCGCACGTCCCGGTACTATCGCTGGGAGGTCCGCCTGACACCTGCGCAGGTCGCCCAGGGCCTCTCGCGGTACGGGAGCGTCGGCAGGGTGAAGGACGTCGTGCCGCGGAGGATCGGGGTCTCGGGTCGCGTCGTCGAGCTGGCGGTCGTCGGCACCGAGGGAGAGCTGGTGTTGCGGGGGCTGAAAGTCCGCTGGGCCCTGGGCCTCCGCGAGAACCTCTTCGTGGTGGATCGCGAGACAGACGTCCACGGCGCCGTGGAACGCTTCGTGTTCACGGGCAAGGGATGGGGCCACGGCGTCGGTCTCTGCCAGGTGGGGGCGTACGGCATGGCCGTCGCCGGCGCGACGTACGAGGAAATCCTCGGGCACTACTACACGGGCATCCGGCTGGACAAGGCCTACTAGGAACCGTAAAATCCGTCGGGTCTTGAAGATCCGATGACCACCACCGTCCCCAAGCGGTTCGAGCCTTTCGTCGTGCCAGGGGGACTCAAGGGGCAGCTCTCACAGTTGCCGCTGCCCGAGATCCTCCAACACCTGCGTCTTGCCCAGGCGACCGGCATCCTCACCCTCGTCTCGGGCGGTGCTCGCAAAGCGCTCTACATCAAGGACGGCCGCGTCGTCTTTGCCTCGAGCAACCTCCCCAACGACCGCCTGGGCGAGATCCTTCTCCGCGAGGGCAAGATCACGGTCGAGGAGTACGAGGATTCGATCAAGGCGATCTCCAAGGGCAAGCGCCAGGGGAAGGTGCTGGTCGAGATGGGGGCGCTCTCGCCCAAGGACCTCTGGGAAGGGGTCCAGTTCCAGGTGAAGGAGATCGTCTACAGCACCTTCCAGTGGGACGAAGGGCAGTTCCACTTCGAGGAGTCCACGCTCCCGGAGAAGGAGCGCATCACCGTAGACCTGGACCTCCTGGACCTGATTCTCGTGGGGATCCGCCGCGTGGACGCCGGGGGTCCCCTCCAGACCCGCTATCCGGACGGAGACCTCCTCCTGGAGCGCCTGACCGGTCCCCCGCCTGCGGCGCTCGAGCCCTACGAGCTCCACGTCCTGAACCTCGTGGACGGCGAGCGCAGCGTCCTCGAGATCTGCCGCGAGAGCGAGATCGGGGACAACGAGACCCTGAAGGTGCTGTACGCCCTCCTCTGCACCGGCGTCGCGAGAGTCAAGGGCAAGAAGGTCTACACCCTGGATCAGGACTTCGTGCCCGAAGACTCCCTGCACTCGGTCGCGGGCTCCTTCAATCAGATGTACGGATACGTGTTCCGCTACATGGTCCGCGAGGTGGGGCCCATCGCCGAGAACGTCCTCGAGAAGTACCTCGGGGGCCTGCGGGAGAGCCGGAAGGACGTCTTCGCCACCGTGAGGCTGCAGAAGGACGGCACCATCGACTCCACGATCCTCGAGCGCAACATGAACCGCTTCCCTGAGGAGCAGCGCCGGGGCTTGCTCGTGGACGGGCTCAACGAGCTGTTGTACGCGGAGCTGCTCGCCGTCAAGCGGACGCTGGGCGCCGAACACGAGGCCGCTATCGTCAAGGCGCTGAAGGATCGCTGAGCCCACCTCGTCCCGGACCCCCGATGACCCGACAGCAGGTGCGCGGCGCCGTGATCCTCCTGGCTATCGCCCTGCTCGTGACCCTCTGGCGCCTGTGGCCGCACCTCTGATCGCCGTCGTCGGACCCACGGCGGCCGGCAAGAGCGCCCTCGCGCTGGACTTCGCCCGCGCCCACGGGGGCGAGATCGTCTCCTGCGACAGCCTCCAGGTCTACCGGGGCCTCGACATCGGAAGCGCCAAGCCCACCGCCGAGGAGCGCGCCCTCGTGCGGCACCACCTCCTCGACGTCGTGGATCCCCACGAGGATTTCTCCGCGGCGGAATACGCCCGGCGGGGGCGTGAGGCCCTCGCCGACGTCCGCCGGCGGGGGGCGCTTCCCCTCGTCGTGGGAGGCACCGGGCTCTACCTTCGGGCGCTCCTTTACGGCCTCTTCGAGGGCCCGTCGCGCGACGAGGTCTTCCGGCAGCGCCTCGAAGCCCTCGCCGGTCGGTTCGGCGACGCTCGGCTCCATCGCCTCCTGGCCCGCGTGGACGCCGAGGCCGCTGGGCGCGTCGCACCGCGGGACCGGGTCCGCGTCGTGCGGGCCCTGGAGGTGTTCCGGGCCACGGGCCGAACCCTGAGCGCGCACCACGGGGACGGCGCGACCCCCCTCGAAGGCTACGAGACCCTCATCCTGGGGATCGACCCGGGACGGGATGCGCTCCGCCAGGCCGTCGAGCGTCGGACCGACGCGATGCTGGGGCGGGGCCTGCTCGACGAGGTGCGGGGCCTGCTCGCCCGAGGCCTCTCGCCCGACTCGCGGCCGCTGCGGGCCATCGGCTATCGGCAGGCCGTGGAGGTCGTGCTGGGCCGGCGCGGCGAGGCCGACGCACGCCATGATATCGTCACCGAGACCATGCGGTACGCGAAACGCCAGAGGACGTGGTTCCGGCACCAAGCCCGCGTCACCTGGTGCGGGAGCGCCGAGGAGGCCCGGGCCCTGGCCGTGACGTGGCTCGAGCGGGCGAGGGAGGCTCGGTGACGCGGTTCCGGCGGGCCGTCGTCGTCGTCTGCGACGGACTCGGGGTGGGAGAGGCGCCCGACGCCGAGGCCTTCGGCGACACGGGCAGCGACACGCTGGGGCATGTGCTCGCGGCGCGCGCCGTCCGCATCCCGAACCTGACGGCTCTCGGCCTGGGCAACCTCACGCCGACGTTCGCCGGCGCGCGGCACCCGCGGCCCGACGGCGCTTTCGGCAAGATGGCGGAGCGCAGCGCCGGGAAGGACACGGCGACGGGCCACTGGGAGATGACCGGCCTCGTGACCCCGACGCCGTTCAAGACCTACCCCGGCGGGTTCCCAACCGCCCTCGTCTCCGCCTTCGAAGCTCGCGTCGGCCGGAAGGTCCTCGGGAACAGGGCCGCCTCGGGGACGGAGATCCTCAAGGAGCTGGGAGAGGAGCACGTCCGCACCGGGCGCCCCATCCTCTACACGTCGGGCGACAGCGTCTTCCAGGTGGCGGCCCACGAGGACGTCATCCCCGTCGATGAGCTGTACCGGATCTGCCGTGCCGGATACGCGATCGCGTGCCTCGAGTGGGGGGTCTGCCGCGTCATCGCCCGCCCGTTCGTGGGGACGGGCGCCGCCGACTTCAAGCGCACGCACAACCGGCGCGACTTCCCGGTGCCGCCCCACGGAGAGACGCTCCTCGACAACCTCGCAAAGGCGGGTTACCCGGTCTTCGGGGTGGGCAAGATCGAGGACATCTTCACCGGACGTGGGATCAGCGCGGCCGTCCACACGAAGTCCGATTCCGACGGAGTCGATCAGACGCTCGCCGCCATGGAGCGGATCGACCGAGGCCTCATCTTCACCAACCTCGTGGACTTCGACACCCTGTACGGTCACCGGAACGACGTGGACGGCTACGCCCGCAACCTCGAGGCGCTGGACGCCCGCGTGCCCGAGATCCTCGGGGCGCTCCGGGAAGACGACGTCTTCCTGGTCACGGCCGATCACGGCTGCGACCCGTCGGACGTCTCGACCGACCACACCCGTGAGCACGTGCCGCTCCTCGTCCGGGGCCCTCGCGTTCGACCCGGCACCGACCTCGGTGTGCGCCCGTCCTTCGCCGACCTCGGGCAGACCCTGGCCGAGAACTTCGCCGTGGGGCCCCTCGCCGCCGGCACCTCGTTCCTGTCCGAGCTGTAGCGACCGGCTCCTCGTTCCCCTGGACCCTCATCGACTCGCACCCGTCGTGCCGCTTCGCGGCCCAACGGGTGCGCCAGGGGGACTGCGGGGCCGGACACCCGGAACCGGCTCCTCGTCCCCCTGGACCCCACAAGTCCTTGACAATTCAAGGAGAATGGCTAGAATCGTGCGTTTGAGCGCACGGCCAATGTTGCTGATCGAAGTCTCCACGATACCGCCGGAGGGGCTCGACCTCGACGAAGCCCTGGAGGCGGCCGAGGTCCACCTCGATGGGGAGGACGCTTTCCGCCTTGACGTGGGCGGTCGGCTGGTCTGCCGCCTCGAGAAGGGGGACGACCAATCGGTGCACGTCCGCGGGCACCTGGCCGCCGGGCTCGGGCTCGAGTGCGGCCGCTGCCTCGAGCCCTTCGCCTTCCCCGTGGAGCAGGACCTCGACCTCTTCTACCTGCCCCACCGGCGCGAAACGGAACTGATGGAGCAGGAGGACGAGGTCGTGCTGACGGACCACGACATGGTCGTGGCGTACTACGCCGAGAACCGCCTCGATCTGGGTGAGATGGTCCGGGAGCAGTTCTTTCTGACCCTGCCCATGAAGCGGCTCTGCCGCGAGACGTGTCTGGGGCTGTGCCCGACGTGCGGGACCAACCGCAACGTCGCTCCGTGTGATTGCCCGGAGCCGCCCACGGACCCGCGGCTGGCCCCTCTGGCGAAGATCTTCGACAAGGGATCCTCTTAGCCGAGCCTTTCTGCGAAACCCACGGACGCGGCCGATGGCGAGCTTCCGGGGAGTTCTTCAAGGAGCCGAGCAATGCCGAATCCGAAGCGTCGTCACTCCAAGGCCCGTCGCAACACCCGCCGGGCACACGACCACCTGAAGGCCCCGGGCCTGTCGCTCTGTCCCAACTGCCACGAGCCCAAGCTCCCGCACCGGGTCTGTCCCCATTGCGGGTACTACAAGGGCAAGCCGGCCATCGGCGTCGAGGAAGTCTAGGCGCCCGGGATGACCGGGACCGCGACCCAGCCGCCCCGGGTGGCCGTGGATGCCCTCGGGGGCGACCACGGCCCGCGCGTGGTGGTGGAAGGGGCGGCGGCGGCGTGCCGTGAGCTGGGGGTGCGCGTCCTGCTCGTCGGACCTCGCGCCATCGTCGTCGAGGAGGTTCGTCGCGCGGGTGCGGAAGGGCTGTCCCTCGAGGTCGTGGACGCGCCCGAGGCCGTGGACATGGCCGAGAAGGTCACCAAGGCCACCCTCAAGAAGCGTTCATCGATCCACCTGGCGACCGAGCTCGTTCGCGACGGGGGAGCGGACGCGTTCTTCTCCGCCGGCAACACAGCGGCCTGCTGGACCATCGCCCGCATGGTGCTCGGAACCCTGGAAGAGGTCGACCGGCCCGCCCTTGCCGCCGTCGTGCCCAACGTCGCGGGCCGCACGGTCCTTCTCGACGTCGGCGCCAACGCCTCGTGCAAGGCACGCCACCTCGAGGAGTTCGCGGTCATGGGGAGCATCTACACGCGGGCCGTCCTCCACGTGCCCAACCCACGCGTCGGGCTCATGAGCATGGGGGAGGAGGAGACCAAGGGGAACGAGCTCGTGAAGGAGGTCCACGAGGTCCTGAAGGCCTCGGCCTTGAACTTCGTCGGAAACGTCGAAGGGCACGACGTCTTCAACGGACGCGCCGACGTCATCGTGATGGATGGGTTCACCGGCAACGTCGTCCTGAAGACCAGCGAGAGCCTCGCCGAGTCGATGATGCACCTGCTCAAGGAGGAGCTGACCCGTACGCGCTTGCGCCTCGTCGGGGCCTGGCTCTCGCGCGGCGCATTCGAGGCCGTCAAGCGCCGGACCGACGCCTCGGAGTACGGGGGGGCGCCGCTCCTGGGGGTGAAGGGCTGCTGCGTGATCGGCCACGGGCGCTCCAATGCCACGGCGATCAAGCACGGCATCCGCGTGGCCGCCGAGTTCTTCGCGAGCGGCGTGAACGAGCGCATCGAGTCGGAGCTTCGCGCCCTGGGGGCGCGGAAGGAGGCGACGCCCAGCGTATGAGCCTCGCGTTCGTCTTCCCCGGGCAGGGGTCGCAGAAAGTGGGCATGGGAAAGGGCCTGGCCGACGCCTTCCCGGAGAGCCGCGCCGTCTTCGAGACTGCGGACCGGGCCCTCGGCTTCTCCCTCTCCACCCTGTGCTTCAAGGGACCGGAGTCCGACCTCAAGCTGACGGCCAACACCCAGCCGGCCATCCTCACAGCGAGCATCGCGGCGTATCAGGCCCTGGTGGCGCGCGGGATACGGCCCGCGTGGGTCGCCGGCCACAGCCTCGGGGAGTACTCGGCCCTCGTCGCCGCAGGCACCCTGTCCCTCGGCGACGCCGTCGTGGCCGTTCGCCGTCGGGGGGAGTACATGCAGGAGGCGGTCCCGTTCGGGCAGGGCGCCATGGCGGCGATCCTCGGCCTGGACCTCGCCAGCATCGAGAAGGCGTGCGCCGATGCGGCCCAGGGCGAGGTGGTCGCGCCGGCCAACATCAACTCGCCCGACCAGGTGGTGATCGCCGGCCACGCGGGGGCCGTGGCCCGCGCGAGCGAGGCCTGCAAGTCCGCCGGGGCCAAGCGCGCCGTGCCGCTCCCCGTGTCCGCTCCCTTCCACTGCGCCCTCATGATGCCCGCCCAGGAACGGCTCGCAGCGGACCTGGCGCGCCTGACGTTCCAGGACCCCGAGGTGCCGATGGTCAGGAACGTCGACGCCAGCCCCGTACGCTCGGCACCGGACTGCCGCGACGGGCTGGTCCGGCAGGTGTCCAGCGCCGTCCGCTGGCAGCAGGTCGTGGAGGTGCTGGCGCGGGAAGGCGTCGACACCTTCGTGGAGGTCGGTCCGGGCTCGGTGCTCTCGGGGCTGGTCAAGCGCATCGCCAAGGGGGTCCGATTGCTCAACGTCGAGGACGCGGCGAGCCTCGACAAGACGACGGTTGCCCTCGGCGAGAGCACCCGGGTGCAGGGATGACGGAGCCGACGTTGAGGGGCAAGGTGTCGCTGGTCACCGGTGCGTCGCGTGGCATCGGGCGGGCGATCGCCCGCACCCTCGCGACCGCGGGGGCCACGGTGGTCGTCGGCGCCCGGGACTCCGCGAAGCTCGAGGAGGTCGTGGCGGAGGTCGGGGCGGCGGGGGGCCGGGCGCTGCCCCTCCGTTTGGACGTGGCCGATCGGGCCTCGGTCGAGGCCGCCTTCGCGGCGATCCTCGGCGAGCACGGCCGGATCGACCATCTCGTCAACAACGCCGGGATCACCCGGGACAACCTGCTGCTGCGCATGAAGCCCGCCGAGTGGGACGACGTCCTGGCGACGAACCTCACGGGCACGTTCCTCTGCACCCAGGCAGCGCTCCGGCCCATGCTGAAGCAGCGCGCCGGGCGGATCGTCAACGTGACCTCGGTCGTCGGGCTGGCGGGCAACGCGGGGCAGGCCAACTACGCGGCCAGCAAGGCCGGCATCGTGGGCTTCACGAAGTCGATCGCCCGGGAGGTGGCGTCGCGCGGCATCACGGTGAACGCCGTCGCCCCCGGGTTCATCGAGACCGACATGACCGGGGCGATGACCGAAAAGGCGCGCGACGCCATCGTCTCGGGCATTCCCCTGGGCCGGGTGGGGCGCCCCGAGGACGTGGCCGGGGTGGTCGCTTTCCTGGTCTCCGATGCGGCCGCGTACGTGACGGGGCAGGTCCTGGCGGTGGACGGCGGCTTCCACATGTAAAATGGCCGCGAGACATGGCACGGACGGCGCCTCGGGGGCATGGATGAGGCAGGGACGTTTCTTGACACGAGGACTGGATTAGGGATTCGCGGAGCGAATTCCTTCGCGAGTTCCTGGAGGACTGCATGGAGCCTGTTGCCGATCGCGTGAAGAAGATCATCGTCGAGCAGCTCGGTGTCGAGGAGGAGTTGGTGACGCCCGAGGCCTCCTTCGTCGACGACCTCGGGGCGGACAGCCTCGACACGGTGGAGCTCGTGATGGCCCTCGAGGAGGAGTTCGGGATCGAGATCCCCGACGAGGACGCCGAGAAGATCACCCGTGTGAGGGAAGCCGTGGACTACATCGACAAGCACGCGGAGAAGGCCAAGAAGTAGGGATGTCCGACAAGCGAAGGGTCGTCGTCACAGGCGTCGGGCTCGTGTCGGCCCTCGGGATAGGAACCGAGGAGACCTGGAAGGGTCTCCTCGAGGGCCGTTCCGGGGCCGCGCCGATCACGCTGTTCGACGCGTCTCAGCACTCCACGCGGTTCGCCTGCGAGGTGAAGGGTTTCGACCCCCAGAACTGGGTGGACAAGAAGGACGTCAAGAAGATGGACCGGTTCATCCAGTTCGCCGTCGCTGCGTCGGAGTTCGCGATGAGGGACTCCGGCCTCGTGGTGGACGGGGGCAACGCCGAGATGGTGGGCGTCTACATCGGAAGCGGGATCGGCGGGTTCGCCACCATCGAGAGGGAGCACGAGACGCTCATGAAGAGCGGGCCCAGGCGGATCAGCCCGTTCTTCATCCCGGCCTCGATCGTGAACCTGGCGTCGGGCTGGGTGTCGATCCGGACCGGGGCGAAGGGGCCCAACTCGGCCACGTGCACGGCTTGCACGACGAGCGCCCACGCGGTGGGGGATTCCTACCGGCTCATCCAGCGCGGCGAAGCCGACGCGATGATCGCCGGCGGGAGCGAGGCCGCCATCACACCGCTGGGTGTGGGCGGATTCTGCGCCATGCGGGCCCTCAGCACGCGTAACGACGCCCCTGAGAAGGCGTCGCGGCCCTTCGACCGCGACCGCGACGGCTTCGTGATCGGCGAAGGGGCGGGGATCGTGATCATCGAGGAGCTGGAGCACGCCCGGCGGCGAGGAGCGCGCATCTACTGCGAGGTCGTGGGCTACGGGATGTCCTCCGATGCCTACCACATCTCCGCGCCGTGCGAAGACGGCGACGGGGCGATCCGGGTGATGCGTCGGACGTTGAAGGACGCCGGCCTGGAGCCGTCGGCCGTGGGCTACGTCAACGTCCACGGGACGTCGACGCCGGTCGGGGACAGGATCGAGGTGGTGGCCCTGAAGGCCGTCTTCGGTGACCATGCCCACAAGATGGCCGTGAGCTCGACGAAGTCGATGACGGGCCACCTGCTCGGGGCCGCCGGGGGACTCGAGGTCGGGATCACCGCCCTGGCCCTCAAGGAGCAGGTGCTCCCTCCGACGATCAACAACGACAACCCGGACCCGCAGTGCGACATCGACTGCGTGCCCAACAAGGCACGGAAGGCCGACCTGCGCTACGCCCTCTCCAACTCCTTCGGCTTCGGAGGGACGAACGGCGCGCTGCTGTTCCGCCGCTTCGAGGCCTGACGTCCGGAACGGACGCCACAACGGCAGAGGCCCGGATCGGGACGTGGGCCAGACGACCCATTGATCATGAATAGCCGTTCAGTTATCCTGTCTGGCCTCAGTGAGCCTGCGGCGCCGCTCAAAGTAGGAGACCGATGAAGATCATCGTCTGCGTGAAACAGGTTCCGGACACCGAGGCCCGGATCCGGATCGCCCCCGAGGGGAACGCCATCGTCGAGAGCGACGTGAACTGGATCGTCTCCCCCTACGACGAGTTCGCCGTCGAGGAGGCCCTCCGGATCAGGGAGGCGAAGGGCGGGGAGGTGGTCCTGGTGGGGCTCGGCCCCGAGCGCGGGCAGGCGGCCCTGCGGAGCGGCCTGGCCATGGGGGCCGATTCTGCAGTTCACCTCAAGGACCCGCTCTTCGACGCCGCCGACACGGCAGGGATCGCCCGCGCCCTGGCCACGGCGATCCGGGCCCTGGCGCCCTTCGACCTGGTCTTCACGGGCCAGCAGGGCGTCGGTGGGGACAACAGCCAGATCCCGGGCCTGCTGGCCGAGATGCTGGACCTCCCGCAGGTCACCATGGCGGTGAAGGTGGAGCTGGAGGAAGGCAAGGCCCTCGTGAACCGCGAGGTCGAGGGGGCCCATGAAGTGTGGGAGACGTCGCTCCCCGCCGTGGTCTCGGCCCAGAAGGGGCTCAACGAGCCGCGCTACGCGAGCCTCAAGGGCATCATGGCGGCGAAGAAGAAGCCCATCGACGTGAAGGACGCCGCGGCCCTCGGCCTCCAGGCGGCGGACCTCGCGCCGAGGACGAAGGTCGTGGCGCTCGAGCTGCCCCCGCCGCGCCCTCCCATCCGGATGATCGAGGGCGACGCGGACACCCAGGTCAAGGAGCTGCTGCGGCTGCTCCACGAGGAAGCGAAGGTCATCTGATGGCTGGAATCGTCACGTTCGCGGAGCAGAGGGACGGCAAACTGCGGCGGGCGTCCCTCGAGGCCGTCTCCGAGGCGCGTCGCCTCGCCGACGCCCTGGGCACGACCGTGGGAGCGGTCCTGATCGGGTCGGGGGTCGAGGGGCTCGCCGACGAGCTGGCGGCTCACGGCGCCGACGAGGTCTACGTGTTCGACGACGCCGCCCTGTCGCGCTACGCCACCGAGGTGTGGGCGCGGGCGATGGCCCAGGTGGTGGGCGATGCGAAACCGAAGGCCGTGCTCGTCCCCTTCACGGCCATGGGGAAGGACCTGGCTCCGAGGCTGGCGGCGAAGGTGGGGGCCGGCCTCCTGTCCGACGTCGTGGGTCTCGCCGTGAAGGACGGGCGCCTCGAGGCGCGCCGGCCCATGTACGCCGGCAAAGCCTACGCCACCGTGCGGTGGGAAGGCGATCCGCAGATGGCCACGCTGCGGGCGAACGTCTTCGCTCTCGGCGCACGCGACGCCGCGCGGAAGGCCGAGGTCGTGAAGGGCACCGTGGACACGGCGGCGCGGGCCCGGGCCACGGCCATCCACGCCACCGCGGAGGGGAAGCTCGAGCTGACCGAGGCGCAGGTGATCGTCTCGGGAGGGCGGGGCCTGAAGGGCCCCGAGCACTTCCACCTCGTCGAGGAGCTCGGCGGCGCCTTCGGCGCCGCCGTGGGTGCGTCCCGGGCCGTCGTGGACGCGGGCTGGGTGGACCACCAGATGCAGGTGGGCCAGACGGGCAAGACGGTCTCGCCGACTCTCTACGTCGCCTGCGGCATCAGCGGCGCCATCCAGCACCTGGCGGGCATGTCCACGTCGAAGTACATCGTGGCGATCAACAAGGACGCCGACGCCCCGATCTTCAAGGTGGCCAACTACGGGATCGTGGGCGACGTCTTCGAGATCCTTCCGAAGCTGACGGCCCAGGCGAAGGCCTACTTCGCCGCCAAGGGATGAGCGTCTGGACTGACGTGAGGTAGGGGATGGCTGAGCGCGACGTCCTCGAGACCGACGTCCTGGTGGTGGGGGGTGGCCCGGCGGGGCTCGCCGCGGCCATCCGCTTCAAGGATCTCCTCGACGAGCACAACAAGACCGCCCAGAAGAAGGTCGAGGCCTCGGTCATGGTCGTCGAGAAGGCCGGGGAGTTCGGCGGCCACAGTCTCTCGGGGGCCGTGCTCGATCCCATCTCACTGCGGGAGCTCTTCCCGGACTTCAAGGAAAAAGGCGCCCCGGTGGCGACAGAGGTCACCGAGGACCACGTCTACATGCTGACGTCGTCGGGGAAGATCCCGTTGCCGATCGTCCCGCCGCCGTTGCAGAACCACGGCAACTACGTCATCAGCCTCAACCAGCTCGTGAAGTGGCTGGCCGCGCAGGCCGAGGCCCGGGGGATCGACTGCCTCGCGGGATTCCCTGGCGCCGAGATCCTGTACGAGGGCGACCGGGTCGTGGGCGTGCGGACCGGCGACAAGGGGATCGACAAGCACGGAAAGAAGAAGAGCAACTTCGAGGCGGGGGTGGACCTCCGGGCCAGGGTCACGATCCTCGCCGAGGGCGCGCGGGGGAGCCTCGCAAAGCAGCTCATCTCACGCCTCGAGCTCGACCAGGGGAAGTTCCCCCAGGTGTACTCCATCGGCGTGAAGGAGCTCTGGGAGGTCCCGAAGGGTCGGTTGCCGAAGGGGGCCGTCATCCACACGATGGGCTATCCCCTCGACTCCCACACCTTCGGAGGCGGCTTCATCTACGGGTTCACCGAAGAGCGGATCTCGATCGGGCTGGTCGTCGGCCTGGACTACCGCGATCCCTTTCTCGACCCCCACGGGCTGTTCCAGAAGCTCAAGGAGCACCCCCTGGTGCGAGCCCTGCTCGAGGGCGGGAAGATGGTCCGGTACGGGGCACGGACGATCAGCGAAGGGGGCTGGTACTCGATCCCGCGGCCGTACGCCGACGGCGTGCTCCTCGTCGGGGAGGACGCCGGCTTCCTGAACGCCATGCGCCTGAAGGGCATTCACCTCGCGTTGAAGACCGGGATGCTCGCGGCCGAGACCGCCCTCGAGGCCGTGGTGGCCGACGACACCTCGGCGGCGAAGCTCAAGGCCTTCGAGGACAGGGTGAACGCCTCCTACGTCAAGCGGGAGCTCTGGAAGGTCCGCAACTTCCACCAGGGCTTCAAGCATGGCTTGTGGGCGGGCCTCGTCCACAGCGGGCTCCAGATGTTCTCGGGCGGCCGAGGCCTCGTCGACCCCATGGCGCCGTCGAGGGGCTACGCCGAGGTCCACAAGCTCGCGGAATACTACGGTCCCGGGGCGAGCCGCGACCGCTTCCAGCGCCTCAGGGCCGACGGCCAGCTCACCTTCGACCGCCTGACCGACGTCTATCACTCCGGTACGAAGCACGACGAAGACCAGCCGACGCACCTGCACGTCGCCGATCCGACGGTCTGCGAGACGCGGTGCAAGGAGGAGTTCGGGAACCCCTGCGAGAAGTTCTGTCCCGCAGCGGTCTACGAGATGGTCCCGAAGGGCGACGACCCGAAGGACGTGCGGCTCCAGATCAACTTCTCCAACTGCGTCCACTGCAAGACGTGCGACGTCATGGACCCGTACCAGATCATCACGTGGGTCACGCCCGAGGGGGGCGGCGGGCCGCGGTATGATGATCTCTGAGAGACGCGTCGGGGTCTACGACCATCCGCTGTTCCGCGAGCACGACTCGGGCGCCGATCATCCCGAGCGGGCCGCGCGTCTCGACGCGGTGCGCCGCGGGCTGCAGGGCGCGGGCCTGGATGGGCGCACGCGCCTTCTCGAGCCGCGGCCGTGCACTCGCGAGGAGCTGCTCCGGGTCCACACACCCGAACACGTGGCGCTCGTGGCCTCCACCCGGGGTCGCACTCATCGCTTCGATCCGGACACCCAGGCGGGCCCCCGCTCGTACGAGGCCGCGCTGCTGGCCGCCGGGGCGGTGGTGGATGCGGTGGACCGCGTGCTCGACGGCGACCTCGACCGGGCCTTCTGCGCGGTCCGGCCTCCGGGTCATCACGCGGGACGCGACACCGCCATGGGCTTCTGCCTGTTCAATAACGTCGCCGTGGCCGCGGCCCACGCCTGCGTGCGGGGGCTCGGGCGCGTGGCCGTCGTGGATTGGGACGTCCATCACGGCAACGGCACGCAGGCGATCTTCTGGGACGATCCCCGCGTCCTGTACCTCTCGTCCCACCAGTACCCCTTCTATCCCGGGAGCGGAGCCCTGGACGAGGTCGGCGAGGGAGCGGGCCGTGGCTTCACGGTGAACCTGCCCCTTCCGGGCGGGCTGGGGGACGCGGAGTACGCCCGCCTGTATCGCACCCTCGTGCTGCCCGTTGTCCGTGCGTTCGATCCCGAGCTCCTCCTCGTCTCGGCCGGCTTCGATCCCCACGCCGACGACCCCCTGGCGGGGATGGCGGTGACCGCGCGGGGCTTCGCGGAGCTCGCGGCGGTTTGCGTGGAGGCGGCCCAGGGGGCGGCGCGGGGGCGCATCGTGGTCGGCCTAGAAGGGGGCTACGACCTCGAGGGCCTCGCGTCGTCCGCTGCCGCCGTGGTCGGGCAGCTCGCGGGTGACCCGCCACCGGAGCCGCTGGGGAGCGTAGCAGGGGCCGTCGAGCGGCTCATCGAGGTGTACCGGCGCCGGCTGGAGGCGTGCTGGCCGGCCCTCCGGGCCTGAGGGTTTGCCGTGTTCGAGGACCGCGTGGACGCAGGGCTGAAGCTCGGCGCGCACCTGCGTGCGATCGTCCCCAGGGGAAGGGGAGCGACGATCGTCGTCCTGGCGATCCCTCGCGGCGGCGTGATCGTCGCCGGCCCCGTGGCCGACGCTCTCGGCGCGCCTCTCGACATCGTCGTTCCCAGGAAGATTGGCGCCCCGGGGGAGCCCGAGCTGGCGGTCGGCGCCCTCGCCCTGGCCGAGGACGAGGAGATCGCGATCGTCGATCCGGTCTCCGTGACGCGCCTGGCCGTTCCCGACGACTACCTGCGCCGGGAGATCGCCCGGCAAAGGCGGGAGATCGACCGTCGGGTCGAGGCCTACCGCCGTGGCCGGCCGGCCGAGCCCGTGGCCGATCGGACCGCGATCCTTGTGGACGACGGCATCGCCACCGGGCTCACGGCGCGCGCCGCCGCGGCCGCCGTAGCCCGCCTTCGCCCGCGGGAGCTCCTCGTGGCGGTCCCGGTGGCGCCGGCGGAGACCGTCGAGGAGTTCCGGGGGCAAGGGCTCCGGCTCGTGGCTCTCGAGGCCCCGGGGCTGTTCATGGCCGTGGGGCAGTTCTACCGCGACTTCCACGCGGTGGAAGACGACGAAGTGAGGGCGGTCCTCGACGCCCACAATCCGCCACCTGCGTGCTAGCATGGCGTGTTTTTGCGCTCCTGACGCGTAGAGAACCATGACCGAGTACGACTTCGAAGAGATCGAGACGCGCTGGCAGGCCCGCTGGGCGGAGGCGGGCACGTTCGAGGTGACGGAGAACCCGGCCCATCCGAAGTACTACTGCCTCGAGATGCTGCCGTATCCTTCCGGGGACATCCACGTCGGCCACGTGCGGAATTACTGCATCACCGACGTGGTGGCCCGGTACAAGAGGATGCGAGGGTTCAACGTCCTGCACCCCATCGGCTGGGATGCGTTGGGGATGCCGGCGGAGAACGCGGCGATCCAGAGGGGCGTCCACCCCGAGAAGTGGACGCGCTCGAACATCGCCGGGATGAAGCGCCAGCTCCAGCGGCTCGGGTTCAGCTACCCGTGGAGCCGCGAGATCGCCACGTGCGACCCAGAGTACTACCGCTGGAACCAGTGGTTCTTCCTCCGGATGCTCGAGCGGGGGATCGCGTACCGGGCGAAGTCGCCGGTCAACTGGTGCCCCAAGTGCCAGACGGTGCTGGCCAACGAGCAGGCCGAGGGCGGCGAGTGCTGGCGCTGTCACAGCACCGTCGAGCAGCGGGAGCTCGAGCAGTGGTTCCTTCGCATCACGGCGTACCAGGACGAGCTGCTCGACGACATGGAGGAGCTCGGGAACTGGCCCGAGCGCGTGCTCGTCCAGCAGCGCAACTGGGTCGGGCGGTCGACGGGCGCCGAGGTGGACTTCCCCGTGGAGGGAGCGGATCCGATCCGCGTCTTCACCACGCGGATCGACACCATCTACGGGGCCACCTTCATGGTCCTGGCCCCCGAGCACCCGCGGGTGGACGCCCTCGTCACGGGGATCCCCGACGAAGCGCGCGTGCGCGAGGCGGTGGCCCGCCTGAGATCCCAGGACCGGCGCGCGCGGCAGGCGGGACAGGTGGAGAAGGAGGGGGTCTTCACGGGGCGGTACGCGAAGAACCCGTTCGGCGGCGAACGGATCCCGATCTGGGTGGGGAACTTCGTCCTCATGGGGTACGGAACCGGCGCGATCATGGCCGTGCCGGGCCACGACCAGCGCGACTTCGAGTTCGCGCGGAGGTACGGCCTGGACGTCCGTGTGGTGATCCAGCCCGAGGGCGCCGTCCTCGACGGTGGGACGCTCGAGGCGGCCCACGCCGGGCCCGGCCGCACCGTGGCGAGCGGGGAGTGGAGCGGCCTCGACTCGGCGGAGGCCATCGCGAGGATGACGGTCTTCGCGGAGTCGAAGGGGTTCGGCAGGGGAACGGTCACGTACCGTCTCCGGGACTGGCTCATCAGCCGCCAGCGGTACTGGGGGACGCCGATCCCGGTGGTCTACTGCCCGAAAGACGGCCTCCAGGGAGTGCCGGACGAGAAGCTTCCGGTGCTCCTCCCCAAGGATGCCCCCTTCACCGGCGAGGGCGGGAACCCCCTCGAGAACGTGCCGGAGTTCGTGACCGCCAAGTGCCCGCGGTGCGGTGGCGCCGCCCGGCGCGAGACCGACACCATGGACACTTTCGTGGACTCCTCCTGGTACTTCTACCGCTATCTCTCGCCGCGGAAGGCCGACGGGCCCTTCGACGCCCGGTCGGCGCGGTACTGGTTCCCCATCGACCTGTACGTCGGGGGCACCGAGCACGCCATCCTGCATCTCGTCTACGCGCGCTTCTGGACGAAAGTCATGCGTGACCTCGGCCTCGTGACCCTCAACGAGCCCGTGGTGCGCCTCTTTCCCCAGGGGATGGTCCACAAGGACGGCCAGGTCATGTCCAAGTCGAGGGGCAACACCATCGCCCCCGACGACGTGATCCGGCGCTACGGCGCCGACACCCTGCGTCTCTACATCCTCTTCGTGGCGCCGCCCGAGGACGCCCTCGAGTGGAAAGAGGAGGGGATCGAGGGGGCGCACAAGTTCGTGCTGCGGGTCTGGCGGCTCGTCGACCGGCACGCGACGGACTTCGCCTCGGCCATCCGCACGCCGATTCCCGCCGAGCTCTCGGAGCCCGCCCGAGCCCTGCGCCGGAAGGTCCACCAGACCATCCAGAGGGTCACGAGCGACGTCGAGGAGCGCATTCACCTCAATACCGCCGTGGCCGCCCTCATGGAGCTCTACAACAAGATCTCGGAGGTCGAGGAGGCGATCGCCGAGGGGCCCGAGCGGGCCGTGCTCCGCGAGGCCATCGAGGCCCTCGTGCTCCTCATGAGCCCCTTCACGCCCCACGCGTCCGAGGAGATGTGGGAGCGGATCGGCCGACGGCGTTTCGTCGTGGACCGCCCGTGGCCCGCGGCCGACGCGGCCGTCGCCCGCGAGGAAAGCGTGGAGCTGGCCGTGCAGGTGGGCGGCAAGGTGCGGGCGAGAATCGTGGTTCCGCGGGACGCCGACGAGCACGTCGTGCGGCCCCAGGCCCTCGCCGCCGTGGCCGAACACGTCCGCGGGAAGGAGATCGTCAAGTTCGTCGTGGTCGCGAACCGCCTCGTGAGCGTGGTGGTGCGGTGACGGCTCGCCGGGTCCTGGTGGCCATCCTGGGCCTCGCTCTTTCGGCTTGCGGCTACGCCCTGGTGGGCCGCGGGACCAGCGTCGACCCATCGATCAAGAAGATCGGCGTCCCGCTCTTCCGGGACACGACGGGCAAGCCCGGCCTCGACCAGAAGGTCACCCAGAAGGTCATCGAGGAGCTGCTGAAGCGCGGGCGGTTCGACATCGTGCAGGAGGCGGCCGGTGTCGACGCGCTCGTGGAGGGCCAGCTCGTCTCGTACCACGCGAACCCCGTGGGGTTCGGCGGCGGGGGAGACGAGTCCCGGACCCAGGCCAGCCGGTATGCCATCACCCTCACCGCGAGCGTGCGGTACGCGAAGCCCGGTGAGGAGGAGCCCATCTGGGAGAACGAGTCGTTCTCGTTCCGGGACGAGTACGACGTGGGCGACGACCCGGCCGCCTTCTTCGACCGGGAGGACCAGGCCATCGAACGCCTGGCGACCAGCTTCGCCCGCAGCCTCGTGTCCGCGATGCTGGAAGCTTTTTGAAGGGCCGGCCGGTCGCCGTCCACGCCATCATCGGCGACAAGACCTTCGACTCCTTCGTGGCCGAGGAAGCCCTCGAGGAGGCTCTCGCCGCCGCGGTGGGCGACGAACGGGCGGACGCGGTGGAAGTCCTGCGGGGCGAGGAGACGTCCTGGGCTCGCGTGCTGGACGCGGTCCGCACGCGGTCCCTGTTCGTGAGCCGACGTGCGGTCGTGGTGAGGAACGCGGAAGCGCTCAAGGGGGACGCGGAGGGCCTCGACGGGTACCTCGCGGACCCGACGCCGGGCGTGACGCTCGTGCTCGTCGCCGCGAAGCCGGACCGGCGCCGGACGACCTGGAAACGCGTCCTCGAGAGGGCCGCCGTGGTCAAGGCGGAGCCTCCCAAGGGGCAGGCCTTGCGGGCCTACGTCCGCGGCCAGGTCCGGCGCCGGAAGCTGCAGCTGGCCGACGCCGGGGTCGAGGAGGTGCTCGACCGCGTGGGTCAGGACCTGCGCCGGCTCGTGGGAGAGCTGGACAAGCTCGAGGCCTACGCCGGCGGAAGCTCCGAGGCGCTCACGGCCGAGGATGTAGCTGCGGTCCTCGGGAGGGGCCTGGCCCAGCCGCTCTACCGGCTAGGCGATGCCCTCGTGGAGCGGAGGACGGCCGACGTCCTCGAGCTGGCCGAGTCCCTCCTGGAGGAGGGCGAAGACGCCTTGCGCCTGCTCGGCGCCGTGCACCGCTCCCTGCGCCAGCTCCGCGCGGCGGTGTCCCTGCGCGGGAGCCGGGTCTCCAGGGAGGAGGTCGCCGCCCGCCTCGGGCTGCCGCCCCAGATGGCCTTCAAGGCGCCAGGGCTCCTCGAAGCGGCCCGGGCGTGGTCCGAGAGCCAGCTCGTCGCTGCCCTCGCGGCCGTGGGGGAGGCGGACCGCCGGATCAAGACGGGCTCGAACCCCCGGGTCGCCCTGGCGGCGGCGATCGTGGCCGCCTGTGGCGGAGCCGGCCCTAGGACTTCGTCGCGCCCAGCGCGGCCACCCGCCGAGTGAGGCGGCTCTTGTACCGCCCCGCGGCGTTGTCGTGGATCACGCCCTTCTTGGCGGCGCGATCGATGGCCCCCACCGTCTCCGGGAGCATCTCCTTGGCCGACTCGGCATCGCCCTGGGCGAGTGCCGTCCGCAGCTTCTTGACCTGCGTCTTGAGCTGCGACAGGTTCTGCTTGTTGTTGGCCCGCCGCTTGAGGCTCTGCCTCTGCTGCTTGAGGGCCGACGCGTGATGGGCCACTCCGTGCCTCCTCTAACAAACAACAAAAGATCAGTTTAGCGGGATTGCGCTCCCAGGTCAAGGACGGGCAGTCGATGGTCGAGGCGGCAGGCCTGATCTCCGGCCTCACCCTCGTCTCCCGCATCCTCGGCCTCGTGCGTGAGCAGGTCTTCGCGGCGCTCCTGGGTGCGGGCCTTCACGCCGACGCGTTCCAGATCGCCTTCCGGATCCCCAACCTCCTCCGGGACCTCTTCGCAGAGGGGGCGCTCTCCGCCGCGTTCGTGCCGACCTACGCGCGGGTCCAGGCGGAGGAGGGCCGCGAGCAGGCGCACCGCCTCGGCAGCCGGCTGCTGGCGCTCCTGGCCGTGGTCCTGGGGGCGCTGGTGGGAGCCGGGCTCCTCCTGGCGGGCCCCCTGGTGTCGGCGCTGGCTCCCGGCTTCGACCTCGTTCCCGGGAAGGCGGAGATCACGGTCCTGCTCACGCGCGTCATGCTGCCGTTCCTGCCCCTCGTCTCCTTCGCCGCGGTGGCCATGGGCATGCTCAACGCCGAGGAGCGGTACGCCGCGCCGGCGTTCGCACCCGCCATGTTCAACGTCGTGGCGATCGTCTGGGCGGCCGGTCTGTGGGCGCTCGGCTTCGCCCCGGAGCAGGTGGCACTCGGCTGGGCAGTGGGGACGCTCCTCGGCGGCGCGGCCCAGTTCCTCGTCCAGGTGCCTCCCCTCGTGCGCGGGGGATGGCGATTCCGGCCGGAGTGGGCGCCCGCCGATCCCGCAATACGACGTATCGGCGCTCTCATGGCCCCCGCGACCCTGGGCCTCGCCGCGGTGCAGGTGAACATCTTCGTCAACAGTGTCTTCGCCTCCCACGAGGCCGGGGCGGTGGCTTGGCTCAACTATGCGTTCCGCATCCTGTACCTGCCCATCGGTCTCTTCGGCGTGGCCCTGGGAACCATCGCCACCACCGGGCTCGCGCGTCGCGCCGCCACCGGCGACCTGGACGGCCTGCGCGAGACGCTGCGCCAGACGCTTCGGATGCTGGCGTTCCTCACGCTGCCGGCAACCGTGGGCCTCGTGGTGCTGGGTGCTCCGATCGTACGCCTGGTCTACCAGCGCGGCCGCTTCCAGCCCAGCGACACGGACGCCACGGCGGCGGCCCTCGGCCTCTACGCGATCGGCCTGCTGGCGTACACCGGCGTCAAGGTGCTGGCGCCGGCGTTCTATGCCCTGGGGGCTCCCCGGGTTCCCCTAGTCGCCAGCGTCGCCGCCGTCCTCACGAACCTCGCGGTCAACCTGGCGCTGTTCGACCGTGTTGGGTTCCGCAGCGTCGCCCTCGGGACGAGCTTGGGATCCTTCGTGAACGTCCTGGTGCTGTTGGCTCTCTTCGAGCGGCGTGTAGGGGGCCTTCGCGCCCACGGCCTCGGACGCGCGCTGGTGCGGATCGCGGCGGCCACGGTCCCCATGGGACTGCTCGCCTGGGGAGCCGCGCGCGGCCTCGAGTCCTGGCTCGGGACCCAGGGGCTTGCCGCACAGCTTGCGAACGGGCTCCTCCCGGTGGGCCTGGGAGTGCTGGCCTATGCGAGCGTGGCCCTCGGTTCGGGCTTCCCGGAAGCGCGGTCGATCGCCTCCGCTCTGCGCCGGCGCCGCTGACCGACGCTCGTCTTCGAGCCACCGCGAACGCCGGGGCACAAGGTATGGCCTGGGCAGCCCGCGACATCCCCATGCCTTGTGGTCCTGTGCTCACGCGTGCTACCCTCCGGGCGACGAGGGAGCCACCGGAGATGTTGCTGCCCCGTATCGCGGAGGAGTATCTCGACCACCTTCGGGTGGAGCGCGGACTCTCGCCGAACACCCTCGTCGCGTATCGCCAGGACCTCGTGCGTCTCGTGGCCTGGATGGGGGCCAGGACGGACGTGTTGGTGCTCACGCAGGGAGACCTGTCGGAGTTCATCGTCGCCCTGCGCGGCGAGGGCCTGTCGCCGCGGTCGGTGGCCCGGGCCGTCCACGCCTTGCGGGGCTTCTTCCGCTTCGCCGTCCGGGAGGGTCGGCTCGGGGCCGACCCGATGGAGAACCTCCGGGCTCCCCGGGTCTTCCGGGCGCTTCCACGCTACCTCAGCGCGGGACAGGTGGATGCGCTTCTCGCGGCGCCCGATACGGCGACGCCCCTGGGCCTGCGCGATCGGGCCATCCTCGAGGTCATGTACGCGACGGGCCTGCGCGTCTCGGAGTTGATCGGCCTCAAGCCGGCCGATCTCGACCTCGAGCTCGGCCTCGTGACGTGCTTCGGCAAGGGGCGGAAGGAGCGGCTGGTCCCGCTCGGCCAGGCGGCCCGTCGCTGGGTCGTCCGCTATCGGGACGAGGTCCGGCCGGCCCTCGCCCGGGGCCGGCCCGAGGAGCGCCTGTTCCTGAACCATCGGGGCGGAACGCTGTCACGGATGGGTCTGTGGACCATCGTCCGCCGGCACGCGGTGACCGCCGGTGTCCAGCGGGTGCTGACCCCCCACGTGCTGCGACACTCCTTCGCCACCCACCTGCTCGAGCGAGGGGCCGACCTCCGCGCGCTCCAGGCCATGCTGGGCCACGCCGACATCTCGACGACGCAGATCTACACCCACGTGTCCCGCGAACGCCTGCGCCGCGTGTACGACCAGTTCCACCCGCGGGCGTAGACTACGTAGACTATCGGGCCCTGTGCCCCTCGGGTAAGGTGTGATACCCTATCGACTTTTGGACGGGGTGCCGAAGAGCCCCAAGAGGCACGAGGCGGCCGTCGTCCTGGAGGACGATCGAGGATGGGCAAGAACGGGCGTCATCTTTTCACTTCCGAATCGGTGACCGAGGGGCACCCCGACAAGATCGCCGACCAGATCTCCGACGCGGTCCTGGACACGCTCCTCGAGCAGGACCCGAACAGCCGGGTGGCCTGCGAGACCCTCGTCACCACGGGGCTCGCCTTCATCGCCGGCGAGATCACCACCAAGGCCTACGCCGACCTGCCCACGATCGTCCGGGAGACCATCAAGGGGGTCGGCTACACACGTGCCAAGTACGGCTTCGACTACGAGACCTGCGCCGTCATCTCCGCGATCCACGAACAGTCGCCCGACATCGCCATGGGAGTCGATCCCGGCGGCGCAGGCGACCAGGGGCTGATGTTCGGCTACGCCTGCAGCGAGACCGAGGAGCTGATGCCCCTCCCGATCATGCTGGCCCACAAGCTGACCCGACGGCTCACCCAGGTCCGCAAGGAGGAGATCCTCGACTACCTCCGTCCGGACGGGAAGAGCCAGGTGACCGTGGAGTACGACGGGGAGAAGCCGGTGCGCGTCGAGGCGGTGATCGTCTCGGCCCAACACAGCAGCCTCGTCAAGGTCGAGACCGTCCGAGAGGACATCCTGGAGAAGGTCATCCACGGCGTGATCCCGCCGAGCCTCCTCGACTCCAAGACGAAGTACTTCATCAACCCTACGGGGCGCTTCGTCGTCGGGGGGCCGCAGGGCGACTGCGGCCTGACCGGGCGGAAGATCATCGTGGACACCTACGGGGGCGTGGGAAGCCACGGTGGTGGGGCCTTCTCGGGCAAGGACCCGACGAAGGTGGACCGCTCGGCGTCGTACATGGCGCGCCACATCGCCAAGAACATCGTGGCGGCCGGCTTCTCCGACCGGGTGGAGCTGCAGATCGCCTACGCCATCGGGGTTCCCGAGCCCGTCTCGATCATGGCGGACACCATGGGCACCGGCAAGGTCCCCGAGGAGAGGATCGTCGAGGCCATCCGCGAGATCTTCCCTCTAACGCCGAAGGGCATCATCGACTACCTGAACCTGCGCCGGGCCATCTACAAGAAGACCGCGGCCTACGGCCATTTCGGCCGGACCGAGCCCGAGTTCACCTGGGAGCGGACGGACAAGGCCGAGGCGCTGCGCTCGTTCGTCAAGAAATAGGCGAGCCGAGGGGACGGGCGGGACGACCCGCGCTCGCGGGGGCGTCTGCGCCGGCCCGGATCGAGCTTCCAGGAGAGTTCA
Organism: Acidobacteriota bacterium; assembly: GCA_016199625.1. GTDB lineage: Bacteria > Acidobacteriota > Vicinamibacteria > Fen-336 > Fen-336 > JACQGI01. The sequence goes on from JACQGI010000008.1 coordinate 32,650, forward strand.
TGCGATACGACGTCAAGGACCTTCGACTGGCCGCGGCGGGAAAGCAGCGGATCGAGTGGGCGGGCAACCAGATGCCGGTGCTGGCCCAGATCCGTCGGCGGTTCCGCAAGGAGAAGCCCCTCAAGGGGCAGCGAGTGTCGGCCTGTCTCCACGTGACCACGGAGACCGCGAACCTGGCCGTGGCCCTCAAGGAGGGCGGGGCCCAGGTGGCCCTGTGCGCGAGCAACCCGCTGTCGACCCAGGACGACGTCGCGGCGGCGCTGGTCAAGCAATACGGGATCCCGACCTTCGCCATCAAGGGCGAGGACAACAAGACCTACTACAAGCACCTGACCCAGGCCCTGGCCCAGAAGCCCACCATGACCATGGACGACGGCGCGGACCTCGTGACCATGGTGCTGAAGGAGCGGCGCGAGCTGATCCCCGGGATCATGGGCGGAACGGAGGAGACCACCACCGGGGTCGTGCGCCTGAAGGCCATGGAACAGGGCGACGTGTTGGGCTATCCGATCGTGGCGGTCAACGATGCCGACACCAAGCATCTCTTCGACAACCGCTACGGGACCGGCCAGTCCACCCTCGACGGGATCCTCCGCGCCACGAACATCCTGCTGGCCGGGACCCGCGTCGTCGTGTCGGGCTACGGCTGGGTCGGCCGCGGCGTGGCCGCACGCGCCCGGGGAGCCGGCGCCCGCGTCATCGTCACCGAGATCGACCCCACACGCGCCCTCGAGGCGGTCATGGACGGCTTCGAGGTCATGACGATGTCCGAGGCCGCCCGGATCGGCCAGGTCTTCATCACCGTCACGGGCAACAAGGGGATCCTCCGCCGCGAGCACTTCCGCTCCATGGCCGACGGAGCCATCGTCTGCAACAGCGGTCACTTCAACGTCGAGATCGACATCCCGGCCCTCGAGGCCATGGCCCGCTCGAAGCGCACGGTCCGCCCCTTCGTGGACGAGTACGTGATCCGGGGCGGCCGAAGGATCTACCTCCTGGGCGAGGGGCGCCTCATCAACCTCGCGTCGGCCGAGGGGCATCCCGCGTCGGTCATGGACATGAGCTTCGCGAACCAGGCCCTGTCGAGCGAGTTCCTGGTGAAGAAGGCCCGCCGGCTGCAGCGGAAGGTGTACCGCGTGCCCCTCGAGATCGACCGGGAGATCGCGCGGCTGAAGCTCGAGTCCATGGGGATCCAAGTGGACCGCCTGACTCCCGACCAGAAGAGGTACCTGGCTTCCTGGGAGCAGGGGACGTAGGCCCGCCAGGCCCGGGAGGGCGAGCTGTCGTGAACGTCGAGGCTGCCGGTGTCATCGGCTGAGCCCGCCGCACCGAAGCGCCGCCGGCTGCCGTGGGCGTCTTCGCTGCTCCTGGCGGTCTTCGTCCTCCTCGGCGCCTACCTCCTCCACGCGGCCCTCTGGCGTCCGCTGGGTGTCACGGGGGAGCCGCCCGCCGACGGCTTCCGGCGCGTCGCGGGCGTCGTGCACGTCCACACCACGGCGTCAGACGGCGGCGGCACCCCGCAGGAGGTGATCGCGTCGGCCCGGGCCGCGGGCCTCGACTTCCTCGTCCTCACGGACCACAACAACCTCGACGCCAAGGCCTTCGAGGGCCGGCACGATCGCCTGCTCGTCCTCGTCGGCACCGAGATCTCGACGACCGCCGGCCACGTGCTCGGCATGGGGATCCCGGATCCGACCTTCCGATTCTCCGGCGACGCCGAGGACGCCCTCGACGACGTTCGTGAACTGGGCGGCGTCTCGTTCGCGGCGCATCCGACCAGCCCGCTCCCGGCGTTCCGCTGGACGGGGTGGGGGCTGTCGGGTCCGTGGGGCGTCGAGCTGATCAACGGGGACAGCCAGTGGCGGGAGGCCGGCTGGCTTCGCCTGGCTCGCACGGCGGTGCTCTATGCCGCGAACCGACGCTACGCGCTTCTCACGAGCCTGTCGCCGCCCGACGCGACCCTGGCACGGTGGGACTCGCTCCTGCGGCAGCGGAACGCGGCAGGCCTGGCGGGGGCCGACGCCCACAGCCACGTCCGCTTGGGGAAGCAGGCCGGCGTGCGCTTCCCGTCCTACGAAGCGCTCTTCGGCCTCGTGCGCAATCACGTTCTTCTCGAAGGCCCGCCTACCGGCGACCCGGCGGCGGACGGCCGGGCGATCCTGGGGGCGCTGGCCCGCGGGCGATCCTACGTGGCGCTCGACGCCCTCGCTCCCGCCGGCGGCTTCTCCTTCGTCGCCGAGCGCGACGGCGGGCGCTGGACGATGGGGGACGTCGTCCCGGCCGGGGGCCCCGTGACGTTTCGCGCGGGCGGCCAGCTTCCCGCCGGTGCGCGCCTCCTGCTCCTGCGCGACGGCCGCGTGGTGTCGCAGTCCGAGACGCGTCTCGAGTTTGCTAGCCCCGAGCCGGGCGTGTACCGGGTGGAGGTCCGCCTCCGCGGGTGGGACGTGCCGTGGGTGATCTCGAATCCCCTGTACGTCTTCGACTCCGTGACGGCCGAGGAGCGCGTCCGCCGGGGCGCGTGGCCGGCGCCGGCTCAGGCGCCCGCCGCGGCGCGAATCCTGGAGAGCTTCGAGGGGGCGTCGGCGTTCGCGCCCGAGTTCGACCCGTCGTCCTCGGTGGCGGCGCCGACGGTGGACCCGACGGCCGGTCCGGACGGGAGGGGGGCGGCGCGCATGGCGTTCGCCCTCGGCGCCCCGGGTCCGGGGCGGCCCTACACGTGGTGCGCTCTCGTGGATCGCGCGAAGCGCGACCTGTCCGGCCGGGCCGGCCTCGTGTTCTCGATCCGGGGGGACGGCGCCTTCCGGCTGTGGGTGCAGGTCCGCGACGAGAACCCCGCATCCGCCGACGAGGGCACCGAATGGTGGTTCGCCTCGGTGCGCACGTCGCCCGAGTGGCGCCGTGTCGCCTTGCCCTTCGCGCGCCTGCGCTCGCTGAACAAGGCCACCGACGGCAGGCTGGACCTGGACAGGGTCCGCGGCCTCGCGTTCATCCTGGACGGTGGCGCGGTCAAGGTGGGAACCCGGGGCACCGTCTGGATCGACGACGTGGGAGTCTACGATCCGGTCACGCCGACGCTGAAGCCCGCCTCCTGATCCCTCGGGCCGCCTCGTCCACGAGCAGGGCGAGGGCGAGGAGGTGCACGACGGCGAAGCACTGGGCCTCGAGCGCGCTCGCCGTGGTGATCGCCACCGGCAACGTGAGGGCGGCGCACGCGACGCACCCGAGCAGGAGCAGCGCGGGGCCCAGACGAGCGCGGGCGTCACGGAAGCGGACGGTCCGGGGACCCGCCCACCAGAGCCCGGCGAGCAGCGCCGGTGGCAGGAGCAGGAGCTCCACGGGGACCTCCCGCAGCGCGCCTCCGAGCCCGACGAAGTCCGCCGTCGTCGTGAGGCGGTAGTACACGTCCATCACGCCTTCGTTGGCCGAGGTGGAGGGTGCCATCGTCAGGCCGTCCCTCGGGCCGAAGGGCCACAGCTTCGAGAGGGTGGCCGTGGCGACGAGCCTCTTGGCGAGGATGGCGGCGTACCAGGACGGGTCCTCGGCGACGTGGCGCAGGACGAGACGCCGGAGGGTGCGTTCCTGGTCCGCTGTCCAGGTCGGGCCGGCGAGGACCCTGGGGATGGAGTGGCCCTCCCGCCGGAGGACGTTGCGGGCCTCCGGATCGAACCAGGCATGCCCCTTCTCCCGGTCGAAGTCGCCGAGGCCCTCCCAGATGCCCACCCAGGCCTCGTGGTGGCCCGGCTGTCGGACCACCGCGTAGGGGGCGAGGAGGAGCACAAGGCCGAGCGCGGCGAGGCCGGTCACGACGCGCAGGCTCGGTCCCGCCGCAGCGCGCCGCGCGCCGAGGATCAAGGCGAGGGCGTAGCCGGGGAGGAGGAGGATCGTGCCGCCACGGCAGAGGACGCAGCAGGCGAACACGAGCCCCGCGGCGGCCGCCCGCACGAGGAGCGACCGTGGCGTCGGCGGGTCCCCCAGCAGGGCATGGGCCGCGAGCGGCACGAGGGTGAGGAGGCCGACGAGGTAGAAGCCGACGGCGGAGTAGGGGAGCGACAGGACCTCCACGACGAACGGGAGGGAGACGAGCGCCAGGGGGAACGTCATGGCGGCGACCGGCCGGCCGGCGGTGGCGAGCTCCCAGGCGATCCACGCGAGGACCGGCATCGCCGCGAGGGTGCCGAGCCAGAGGCCCAGGTAGGGGGCGACGCCGCCGAGCAGGCGGAAGCCTGCGCCCAGGAGGAGGGCGCGCCCGGGATCGTCGTTGTGTCGGAGGACCACGCGCCCGCGGTCGAGGAACGGCTTGACGGGAACGGTCCGCCAGAACTGCCAGGGGCGAACGCCCGCCTCGCCGGCGACACGGGACAGGTAGCGCTGGTAGGCGTGGCGCAGGTCGGCCCCCGCCCCTCCGGCGACGGTCGCGGTGGGCACCGGCCTCGGGTCGCCGCGATCGAGATGGTGCGACGCGGCCACGGTCACGTCCTCCCAGAAGCGCCGCGGCGTGCGGAGCGACGCGAGGTCGCCTGAGCGACGCGCGGCGGTGTCGTACCCGAGGAGGACGCAAGCGGAGAGCCCAGCCAGGACGGCGACGGGGATCCGACGCAACCCTCAGGTCTCCAGGGTGAGCATGAGGTACAGGCCGGCGGCGGAGAACAGCAGGTTCGGGGCCCAGACGGCGAGGACGGCGGGCAGCAGCGCGTTGTTGCCGAGGGCCTCGAAGATGGCCAGGCAGGCCCACAGGACGATGGCGATGACGATGCTGATCCCGACGCCGTAGAGAGCGCCGTGTCGTCCCACGACGAACGCGAAGGGAATCCCGATGAGGGTCATCACCACGCCGATGGTCGGGAAGGCCAGCTTGCGATGGAGCTGGACGCGGAGCTTCGTCACGTCGAACCCCTTCGCCTCGAGGGCCGCGATGTGGGTGCGCAGCTCGCGAAAACCCAGGCCGTCCGACCCCTTCTCCTCGCGGCGGAAGTAGGCCGGCGGCTCGACCTCGCGTGTCCGCGCGGCCTGGAAGTTGCGGAAACCCGAGCGCTCGCCGAAGCTGCGCCTCCACCCACGCTCGAGGTCGTACGCGATGCCGTTCCAGGCGGCGCGTGCCGCGAACAGCCGATCGCGGAGATCCCAGCCCTTCGGGTCCACGTCGTAGACCGACAGGCCGTAGAGGGAGAAGCCCTCGTGGCCCGGGTTCGCCTGCCCCTCCACGAGGTACTCGTAGTTGTACAGCCTCTCGTCGCTGCCGATGATCCACCGGTGGTCGAGGGCGCTGGCGGTCTGGGGTGGCCGTCCCTTGATGACGTTGAAGTCCTGGCTCGCCACGCGGTTGGTGAACGGGAGCAGGAACTCGCCCATGCCCATGAGGACGAGGCTGCACAGGGCCCCGAGGAGGACGGCGGGCAGGGTCGCCCGGTACACGCTGACGCCGCCGGCCTTCATGGCGGTCACCTCGTTGCGGCGGGCGAGGATGCCGAAGGTGGTCAGGGTGGCTACCAGGACGGCGAAGGGGGCGATCAGGTGGAGGATGAACGGCGCGTGGAAGAGGTAGTAGTGCACTACCACCTTTCCCTTCACCTTGTGCTGCTGGATGTCGTCGAAGAGATCGAGGAACTCCCCGAGGAGGAAGAAGGACCAGAAAGCGACGAGGACCAGGAAGAAGTGCCCCACGTACGCGCGTGCGACGTAGCGGTCCAGGATCCCCGGGAAGCGCACCGTCAGGCGGGGGACCTTGACCACGACCACGGGACGACGTCGCACGGTGGCGAGCGGTGGCCGCCCCGGGCCCTTCGCGAGGGCAGGCTTCTCCTCGGCCCGACGGATGCGCGGCAGCCACGACGTGTAGTGGCTGGGGTCGAGGGGGTCGAACGCCGCCTCGTGCTGGTTCAAGGCGAGGAGTACCAGGGCCAGGGCACCCAGGAGGATGTTGGCCCCCCACATCCCCAGGAAGGGAGACAGCATGCCCGTGTCGCCCGCCTGCTCCCCGAGGCGGATGATCACGTAGTAGATGAAGATGACGGCGATGGAGAGGCCGAAGGCCGCCGAGCGCGCTTCCTTCTTGCTTCCCAGGCTGAGGCCGAGGCCGAGGAGCCCGAAGACGAGGCATGCCGCGGGGATCGCGAACTTCTTGTGCCACTCCACGCGGAAGCCCGCGGTCTCCCGCGGTGCCTTGCCCTGGCTTCGCAGCTCCGCCACGCGGGCCGAGAGCTCGCCGAGGGTCATCTCCCGGTCGCCCTTGGGCAGGTCGATCTGGGGAAAGAACTGCTCGAAGGGGAGGGGGAAGTCGCCCGAGGCGAAGCGCTGCTGCTCGTAGAGCTCGGGCTGGGCCGGGTCGAGGGCGTGGATCGCCCCGTTCTCGAGGTGAAGCTCCACGGCCTTGCGGTGCTCGTCGATGACGAGGCGCCCCGAGCGGGCTAGAATCACGCGGGGCTTCTGGGGGATGCGGGCGTCGTGGATGAACACGTCCTTCCACAGCCCCGTCTCCGCCGGGATGTCGGAGATGTAGACGACCATGCCCCCCACGAGGTCGTCGTTGAAGACGCGTGGCTTCAGGGAGGTCTTGGCCTTGTTCGCCGCGACGTTGAAGAGCACCCGGCGGTGGGCCTGGTTCGCCGCGGGCAGCGCCACGGCCATGACCCAGAAGGTGGCGAGGCAGGTCGCGACCGACAGCGCGAGGAGGGGACGCAGAAGCCGCAGCGGGCTCACGCCGCTCGCCCGTAGCGCCACGATCTCGCAGTCGCTCGCGAGTCGGCCGAAGGCCAGGAGTATTCCCAGGAGGAACGCCATGGGGATGGTCACGGCCAGGATGCTCGGCAGGAGGTAGACGAAGACGCGAACGACGGTCGGCAGGTCGGCGCCCCGGGAGATCAGCACGCCCATGAGGACCGTGATCTGCTGCAGGAGGAGGATGAACGTAAACAGCAGGAGTCCGAGGCCGGTGGGCGGGAGGATCTCCCGGACGATGTACCGGTCGAGCAACGTCGGCCGGAGGCGCGCGAGCGGCGTCACTCATGAATCCTAGCATGCAGCCCGTTCGGGTCCTCTTTCTGTGGCACATGCATCAGCCCAGCTATCGCGACCCCCTCGACGGCGTCGTCGTGCTCCCGTGGGTGCGACTCCATGCCCTCAAGGACTACCTCGGCATGGTCCGCCTCCTGGACGACGTCCCGGAGGTCCGGGTGACCTTCAACCTCGTGCCGTGCCTCGTCGACCAGGTCGAGGCGCTGGTGCGCGGCGACGGCGACGATCCCCTCCAGAGGGTCACCCGAAAGCCCGCGGAGAGCCTCGACGAGGGGGAGCGCGTCCTCGCGCTCAAGGGCTTCTTCCAGGCGCACCGCCAGAACCTCGTCGGGCGCTTCCCCCGCCTCGTGGAGCTCCTCGAGAAGCGCGGCGCGGCGCGGGACGAGGCGGCGCTGGCCGAGGCTGCCCGGCGTTTCTCGTCGGAGGACCTGCGCGACCTGCAGTTGGTGGCGAAGCTCGCCTGGTTCGACCTGGACTGGCAGGCCTCGGACCCCGTGGTGCGTGGCCTCGTGGAGAAGGGGCGGGGCTTCAGCGAGGAGGACAAGCTCCGGCTCGCCGAGCGCGAGGAGGCGCTCCTGGGCCAGATCCTGCCCGCCTACCGTCGGGCGGCGGAGAGAGGGCAGGTGGAGCTGTCCACGTCGCCGTACTACCACCCGATCCTGCCGCTCCTGTCCGATTCCGCGGCGCACCACGAGGCGCACCCGGGAGCGCCGCTCCCGCGGCGCTACCGGCATCCCGAGGATGCGGCGGACCAGGTGCGCCGGGCGGTGGCTCGCCACGCCGCCGTCTTCGGCGCGCCCCCCGCCGGGCTCTGGCCCTCCGAGGGGTCCGTCTCCGACGAGGCGGTCCTGGAGATGGCGCGTGCCGGGATCCGATGGACGGCATCGGACGAGGGCGTGCTCGAGCGCAGCATCGGGCGCCCGCTGCACCGTGACAGTCGCGGCACCGCTCATCCCCTCGAGGTGCTCTACACGCCGTGGGTGCGCCGGACGGCGGCGGGAGACGTGGCGATGGTGTTCCGGGACCGCGCGCTCTCCGACCTCATCGGCTTCTCGTACGCCGGCATGGACCCGGAGCACGCGGCCCACGACATGCTCGACCGCTTCCGGAGGGTGGGGGAGCGCTGGCGGGCCCAGGGCCTTCCCGGGGCCCCGCTCGTCAGCGTGATCCTGGACGGGGAGAACGCCTGGGAATACTTCCGCGAGGGGGGCCGCGTCTTCCTCGCCCGGCTCTATCGGGGCCTCGCCGAGGACCCCGCCCTCGAGGCCGTGACCGTGAGCCAGGCCCTGGAGACGGCCCCGCAGCGGGAGCTGCCGCGCGTCTTCGCCGGGAGCTGGATCCACGCCGACTTCTCCGTCTGGATCGGCCACGCCGACGACCGACGGGCCTGGGATCTGCTCGGTGAGGCGCGGGACGCCCTCGATCGGCAGGCCGAGCGGGTGACGACCGAGGCGCTGGAGAAGGCCTGGGAGGCCTTCCGCGCCGCCTGCGGCAGCGACTGGTGCTGGTGGTACGGCGAAGAGCATCACTCGGAGAACGACTTCGAGTTCGACCGGCTGTTCCGGCGGCACCTTCAGGCCGTGTACGTCTTCCTCGGGCTGGCCGTGCCCGAGGCCCTGGGCGAGACGCTGATCACCACCCGTCGCCTCGAGGTCCGGCACAGCCGGCCCACCGGAGCCGTCGAGCCGACTCTCGACGGCCGGATCTCGAGACCCGACGAATGGGTGGCTGCCGGCGTCCACCGCGTCCCACTGGTCGGAAACGCCATGCGGCGCGGGTCCGTGGAGGTGCGGGCTCTTCGCTTCGGGCTCGGGGCCGAGCAGGTCCACCTCCTGGTGGAGACCGCCGGGCCGGCGCGAGCGCTCCTCGGCCGCTGCGACGTGGTTCTGAGCTTCCCCGGGCCGACGGCATTGCGCTATCGTGTGGGCGCACGAGGCGCCGTCCGTCGCGAGGAGCGCACGGGGCTGGGGTGGGTCGCAGCTCCGACGTCGGCGCGGGCCGCCGCCGAGGAGTTCCTCGAGGCTTCGGTGCCCATCTCGGAGCTGCGGCCGGCGCCGGGACGCCGGGTGGAGTTCCGGGTCGTGCTCCTCCAGGGAGAAGTGGAGGTCGAGCGGCATCCCGAGACCGGGCCCATCGAGGTGAGCCTCGAGGAGGTGACGCGTGGCTGACATCGAGTCCGTCCTGAAGGAGAGCCGGATCTTCGAGCCGCCGTCGACGTTCCGGCAGGCGGCCCACGTGAAGAGCTTGGAGGAGTACCGGGCTCTCTACAGGCGGAGCGTCGATGAGCCCGAGGCCTTCTGGGGGGAGCAGGCGGAGTCGCTGCGATGGTCGAAGCGGTGGGAACGCGTCCTCGAGTGGGACCCGCCGTTCGCCAGTTGGTTCGTGGGCGGCTGCCTGAACCTGTCGGAGAACTGCCTCGACCGCCACGTGGCCACCTGGCGCAAGAACAAGGCGGCCCTCGTGTGGGAGGGAGAGCCGGGGGACACGCGGGTGCTGACGTACCACGACCTGCTCCGGGAGGTCTGCCGGTTCGCCAACGTCCTCAAGGCCCTGGGCGTCGTCAAGGGCGACCGCGTGGGGATCTACATGCCGATGATTCCCGAGGCCGCCGTGGCCATGCTGGCCTGCGCCCGGATCGGCGCGACCCACAGCGTCGTGTTCGGCGGCTTCTCGGCCGAGGCGCTCCGGGATCGGATGAACGACGCGCAGGCACGGGTCATCGTGACCGCGGACGGCGCCTACCGGCGCGGAGCGGTCGTGCCGCTCAAGGCGAACGTCGACGCGGCGCTGGCCGGAGCTCCTTCGGTGGAGAACGTCGTCGTCGTGCGACGGACCGGGGAGGAGGTGCCGTTCCACGCAGGTAGGGACCACTGGTGGCACGAGCTGATGGAGGCGGCCTCCGCGCAGTGCCCGGCCGAGCCCCTGGACGCCGAGCACCCCCTCTTCATCCTGTACACTAGCGGGACCACCGGACGGCCGAAGGGCGTCGTGCACACGACCGGCGGCTACCTGCTCCAGGCGAGCCTCACGATGAAGCTGGTGTTCGACGTCAAGGACGAGGACACCTACTGGTGCACCGCGGACATCGGCTGGGTCACCGGGCACAGTTACGTGGTCTACGCTCCACTGGCCAACGGCGCCACCACCTTCATGTACGAAGGCGCGCCCAACCACCCGGAGCCCGATCGGTTCTGGCGCATCGTGGAGCGCCACGGGATCACGGTGCTCTACACCGCGCCGACGGCGATCCGCGCCTTCGTGCGCTGGGGCGAGCAGTGGCCGAGGAAGCACGACCTGACGAGCCTCCGCCTCCTGGGCACCGTGGGCGAGCCGATCAACCCCGAGGCCTGGATGTGGTACCACAGCGTCATCGGCGGCGGGCGCTGCCCCATCGTGGACACGTGGTGGCAGACCGAGACCGGCGCCATCATGATCACGCCGCTTCCAGGCGCGATCGCCACCAAGCCGGGCTCGGGCACGCTGCCGTTCTTCGGCGTGGAACCGGAGGTCGTGGACAAGGACGGACACGCCGTCCCTCCGGGAGCCGGGGGCTACCTGGTGATCAAGAAGCCCTGGCCGTCCATGCTGCGGACGGTGTACGGTGATCCGGAGCGGTACGTGGAGACGTACTGGAAGCGTTTCCCGGGGATCTACTTCACCGGAGACGGCGCGCGGCGCGACGCGGACGGCTACTTCTGGATCATGGGCCGGGTGGACGACGTCATCAACGTCGCGGGTCATCGCCTCGGGACGATGGAGGTGGAGAGCGCGCTCGTGTCGCACCCGCGTGTGGCGGAGGCCGCGGTCGTAGGCCGCCCAGACGAGCTGAAGGGCCAGGCGCTCGTGGCCTTCGTGACGCTCCAGGCGGGGATTGCGCTCAACGAGGGCCTGCGCGCGGAGTTGAAGGAGCACGTCGTCAAGGAGATCGGGGCCATCGCCCGGCCGGACGAGATCCGGTTCAGCGAGGCCCTGCCGAAGACGCGGAGCGGGAAGATCATGCGCCGGCTCCTCCGCGACATCGCCGCCGGGCGCGACACAATCGGCGACACGACGACCCTCGAGGACTACTCCGTTCTCGCGCGGCTCCGGGAAGAGGAGGAGTAAGGTGGACGCTGTCCGAGTCTACGCGCCGGGGACCGCGTCCAATCTGGGCCCGGGTTTCGACTGCCTGGGCGTGGCGTTCACGGGGAAGGGGGACCTCGTGACCGCGCAGCGCGTGGCGAGTCCCGGAGTGCGCGTGCTGGCTGTGTCCGACCCGCTGATCCCGACGGATCCCGCTCGGAACACGGCGGCCATCGCCGCAGCCGCCGCCCTGCGCCGGTCGGGGTCCCCGGTCGGTCTGGAGCTGACCGTCGAGAAGGGCCTGCCGCTGTCGGGAGGCATGGGGGGCAGCGCAGCGTCGGCGGTGGCGGGCGCCGTGGCGGCCGCCGCGGTCCTGGAGGCGCGGCTCTCCATGTCGGACCTCCTCGAGTGCGCGCTCGAGGCCGAGGCTGTGGTCGCCGGCCGCCACGCGGACAACGTGGCGCCCTCGCTCCTGGGCGGCGCCGTGATCGTCGCGGGCCTCGATCCTCCACGGGTGACGCCGGTTCGCGTCCACCCCGCCGTGGCCCTGGTGCTCGTGACGCCCGACTACCGCGTGGAGACGGCCCGGGCACGCGCCGTCCTTCCGGAGGCCGTGGCCCGTGGCGAGGCCGTGAGCCAGGCCGCCGCCCTGGCCCGCCTGGTCCTCGGCCTCGAGAGGGGCGACGGCGACCTGATCCGCGAGTCGATGGTGGACCGCATCGCCGAGCCGGCGCGCCGGCCGCTCTATCCCGGCTACGACGAGGCGCGAGCGGCCGCCTTCGAGGCGGGGGCGTTCGGGGTGGCCGTGAGCGGCGCGGGGCCCACGCTCATCGCCCTGGCGCACTGGGGCATCGCCGCGTCGGTGGGTCAGGCGATGGTCGAGGGTTATCGCCGGATCGGCCTCGCGGCCGTGGCGCATCCCGCCGAGGTGGACACGGCCGGAGCTCGGGTCCTGGCGTGAGCGCCGCGCTCGCCTGCGCGGCGTGCGGCCGGCGCTTTCCCGTGGGGTCGCCGCTCGTCCAGTGCCCGTGCAGCGGCCTCCTGGAGGTGGTTCAGAAGCCACGCCGGGGGGCCGGGGCCCTCCGCGCCGCCTTCGACCGGCGACGCGTCTCGGACCGCGTGGGGCAGGGGAGCGGCGTCTGGCGGTTCCGCGAGCTGCTCCTCCCGGGTGGCGGGCCCATCGTCACGCATCCCGAGGGCGACACCGCCCTCTACCGTCGTGCTGCGCTGGCGCGCTTCGCGGGAGTCGAGGACCTCGCCGTCAAGCACGAAGGCGAGAACCCCACGGGCAGCTTCAAGGACCGCGGGATGACCGTCGCCGTGACGCACGCCGTGCGCAGCGGTGCGCGGGCGGTCGCGTGCGCCTCCACCGGCAACACGTCCGCGTCGATGGCGGCGTACGCCGCGCAGGCGGGGCTTCCGGCCCTCGTCTTCGTTCCCGCGGGGAAGGTCGCCGCCGGCAAGCTCGCCCAGGCCCTGGCGTACGGCGCGCGGACGCTCCTCGTGCGAGGCGACTTCGACGCCTGCCTGCGCCTCGCGCGCGAGGCCGCCCATGCCTTCGGGATCACGCTTCTGAACTCCGTGAACCCGTGGCGCATCGAGGGGCAGAAGACCATCGTCCTCGAGATGCTGCAGCAGCGCGGCTGGGACCCGCCGGACTGGATCGTCGTGCCCGCGGGCAACCTCGGCAACACGGCGGCCTTCGGCAAGGCCCTGCGCGAGGCGCGGGATCTAGGCCTCATCCGCCGCGTCCCGCGCCTCGCGTCGATCCAGGCCGCGGGGGCCGCGCCGTTCTATCGCAGCTTCCGCGTCGGCTTCCGGCGGCGCTTCCGCGTGGCGGCGGACACCGTGGCCACCGCCATCCGCATCGGCGATCCGGCGAGCTACGACCGGGCGGTGGCGTCGATCCGCGAGACCGACGGCGTCGTCGCCGCGGTGACCGACCGCGAGATCCTCGAGGCGAAGGCGGCCGTGGACGCCGCGGGGATCGGCTGCGAGCCGGCCTCGGCGGCCGCCGTGGCGGGGGCACGCCAGCTCCGGCGCCGCGGCCTGATCCGACGGGGGCAGTCGGTCGTCGCCGTCCTCACGGGCCACCTTCTCAAGGACCCGCAGACGGTCATGGACTTCCACCTCGGCCGCCGCCGCGGTGCGAACGCCCCCATCGAGATCGCCCCGACCCTCGCCGCGGTGGCCCGTGTGCTGAAGGGCTGACGGAGGAGGGTCGGCGCGGCGGCTACGACGAGGCCGGCGGGGTCTTGGCGCGGGCGGCCGCGACGGTCCGGCGGTGGGCCTGGGCGGCTCGAGCGTCCAGGGGCAGCACGAGGCCGAAGGTGCTGCCCTTCGCGAGCTCCGACTCCACCCAGATCTGCCCCCCGTGGCCCTCGACGATGAGCCGGCAGATGTAGAGGCCGAGGCCCGTCCCCGAGATCCGGTCGTGCTCCTCGCTCCGGACCCGCTGGAACTTCTGGAAGAGCCGGGGGATCTGGTCGGCGGGAATCCCGAGGCCGTGGTCCACGACCTCGAGGACCACGTGCTGTGACCCGCGCTCCCGGCAGCGGATGGTGATCGAGCCGCCGCCAGGGGAGTACTTGATGGCGTTGGTGACCAGGTTCGTGAGCACCTGCCGCAGGCGGTCGGGGTCCGCCAGGATCTTCGGGAACGTCGCGGGGATGTCCATGAGGATGGAATGCTCCGACAGCCCGAGGGGCACCGAGTCGAGGATGAAGGGGCCCAGATCGATCTCGCTCCAGTGGTACTCGGCCTCCCCCGTCTCCATCCGCGTGATGAGCAGGGTGTCGTCGGCGAGGCGGGCCAGGTTCTCCGTCTCGTTGATCACCGTGCGCATGAACTCCTGTCGCGCGTCGGCCGGGATGTCGGGCTCCTCGAGGACCAGCTCGGCGAAGCCGCGGATGGCCATGAGGGGCTTGCGGAAGTCGTGGGCCACGATGGCCACGAACTCGCTCTTGAGCCGGTCGTATTCCTGGAGCAGGGCGTTGGCGCGTTTCAGCTCCTCGTGGAGACGCATGTTCTCCACGGCGACGCTCGCCTCGCCGGCGACGGCCAGGAGCAGGTTCAGGTCCTCGTCGGTGAACGGGCTGTCGGCGTGGCGGTCGGCGACGAGGATGAGGCCCGTCACCTGCGGCCCGCGCACGAGGGGCGCTATGAGGAGGGAGTGCAGGTCCAGCTCCGTCGCCATGTCGGGGAGCAGGCGGCTGTCGCTCTGGGGCTTGTTGGCGATGAGCGGGCCGTTCTTGCGGAAGTTCCAGCGCGAGCGCGCCTCGCCGTCCACGGGATAGCGCACGCGTCCGACCACCTCCGGGGCGATGCCGAACCCGGGCGTCTGGGCGACCATCTGCCGCCGCTCCCGCTCGAACAGGAGCACGAGGCCCTTCTGGGCCCGGAGGAGCTGCGCGCTCTGCGCCGCCAGGTGCCCGAAGAGGCCCTCCGGGCCGGCGGCCAGGGAGAAGGCCCAGGAGATCTTGTACAGGCCGAGCAGCTCGTCGACCTTCCGCTGCAGGAACCGGCGCTCGGCCTGGTGGCGCAGGAGACCGCCCACGCGCAGGTCCAGCTCGCCGGGATCGACGGGCTCCCGGATGATCTCGTCGGCCTCGACGAGGGAGTCGGAGTCCTCCCGGCCCACGACGACCAGGACCGGGAGCTCGGCCCCTAGGGCCTGGCGCGCGGCGCGGATGACGCCCGCCACGGGCGGCTCGGTGAACGTGAGCGAGGCTACGAGGAGGTCCGGGGAGGCCTCGACGACGGTCTGCGGAACCCTGCGGCCCTCCGGGACGAGGGTGACGCGGTGGCCGGCCGAACGCAGCATGCGGGCCAGACCCTCGCCCCGGTCGGTGTCGCCGTGGAGGAGGGCGACGTGTCCGGTCGGGGCGGAACGGCCGAGGATCATTTCTGTGACAGCTCCGGCTTCTCGTTCCGCTCGATGCTGGTGAAGAGGTTTGCGATGGAGCGCAGCGACGCGCGGGCGATGGGCTTCACGAGGTAGGAGTCCCCCCCGGCCTCACGGCCCGCCGCGTAGTCCTTGAGGTCGCCGCGAGCCGTCACGAAGACGATGGGGACGTGCTGGTCGACGTGGCGGAGCGCCTTGCAGACGGCGTAGCCGTCCATGTCCGGCAGGTTCACGTCGAGCAGGACCATGTCGAAAGGGCCCTGGCGGTCGGCGGCCTTGAGGCAGTCGGTACCGGTGGCGGCCTCGACGATCTGGAAGCTCTGCGACTTCTCCGCCTCCAGGACCGTACGGATGAGAGCACGGGTCGGGGCATGGTCGTCGACGACGAGCACACGCTTGGGCATTCGACCTTCCGAGGAGGGAGGGTGCGGTCCGGACGCACCATTCTAGGGCCCGCGCCGCGGCACCGCAAGGCGCGCGCGGAGACGTGGAGACGTCCGGGGCGCGGTAGGATTCGGCCCATGCTCGCCCACGCCCTCTCTCTCCTCTCCCTCGCGGCGCCGGTCTCGGGCGCTCCCTCGGGACCCGCGGTGGACGTCGCGACGGCGGCGCGCTTCGCCGACCTGGCCCTCGGCTGTGTGGCCCGGGAGTACCCCAACAAGATCGCCCACGTGCTGAACGGGGACCCGGACGTGAAGCCCCCGCGGGAGCTCACCCCGGCCTTCTTCGGCTGCTTCGACTGGCACTCGGCGGTGCACGGCCACTGGCTCCTGGCGCGCCTCGCCCGCACGTTCCCCGATGCAGCCTTCGCCCGGGCTGCGCGCGCCGCGCTGGGGCGGAGCCTCACCCCCGAGAAGATCGCGACCGAGGTGGGCTATCTCGAGGGCGGGGGCCGGGCGAGCTTCGAGCGCCCGTACGGGCTCGCGTGGCTGCTGCAGCTCGCCGGCGAGCTGCGCGAATGGCGGACCGACGAGGCGCAGGTATGGGCTGCGGCCCTCGAGCCGCTGGAGCGGGCCGCCGCCCGGCGCCTGGCCGAATGGCTGCCCAAGCTGACCCGGCCCATCCGGGTGGGCGAGCACTCGCAGACCGCCTTCGCCTTCGGCCTGGCCCTCGACTGGGCCCGGGGCGCAGGCGACCGCGACGGGACGGCTCTCCTGGAAGCCCGCACCCGGGACTTCTACCTCGGCGACCGGGACTGTCCCCTCGGTTACGAGCCGTCCGGGGAGGACTTCCTCTCGCCCTGTCTCGCCGAGGCCGACCTCGTGCGCCGCGTCCTCGCGCCGGACGCGTACGCGCGCTGGCTTCGAAGCTTCCTGCCCCGACTTCCGCGAGACGGCTCGGGGCGCTGGCTCCCGCCCGCCGTGGTGACCGACCCGAGCGACCCGAAGCTCGCCCACCTGGACGGCCTCAACCTGAGCCGCGCCTGGATGCTCGAGGGGATGGCCGCGGGCCTTCCCCAGGCCGACCGCCGTCGGCTGTCGCTCGTGGCGGCGGCCCGGGCGCACCGCGAGGCGGGTCTCCGATCGGTGACCGGGGAACACTACGAAGGCGGGCACTGGCTCGGCACTTTCGCGGTGTACCTCGTGACGGGGCGGGGCCTGGCGTCCGCCCGGCGATGACGATCGCACGTCTTCCCGACGCCGTCCCCCACCAGGGCAACGTCCTGACGAGGGCCATCGGCCGCCTGGGCCTCGCCCTCTGCCGCTTCCGCATCGCCGGGGCCATCCCGGACATCGGGCGTTGCGTGATGATCGTGGCGCCTCACACGTCGAACTGGGACTTCGTCGTGGGCATGTCGGCGAAGCTGGCCCTCGGGCTCCGCGTGCAGTTCATCGGCAAGCACACGCTGTTCCGATGGCCCCTCCTGGCCGGACTGATGCGCTGGCTCGGGGGGATCCCCGTGGACCGCGCCGCGGCGGGCGGGATCGTGGACGAGGCGGTCGCCTGGCTGCAGCGGCACGACCGGCTCTTCGTCGTGATCGCGCCCGAGGGGACGCGGAAGCGGGTCGAGAGCTGGAAGTCGGGCTTCTACCGCATCGCCGTGGGGGCCGGCGTCCCGATCCTCCCCGTGGCTCTCGACTACGCCGACCGGGCCGTGACCATCGGCCCGGTCTTCGCCCCTTCGGGCGACTACGACCAGGACCTGCCGCGGCTCCACGCGTACTTCCGCCGGGAGATGGCGCTGCGTCCCGAGGGCTACTGATCAGCGCTTCTCGAGGACGTCCAGGACTTCGTCGAGCTTCGCCCGCGCCCGAGCCGCCAGGGCCTGGGCCTCGTCGGTCGTGCGGGTCCGGAACGTCTCGTCCTCCACGTCCCTGAGGTTGATGAGGACGTTCTTCCACGCCCCCCAGATGCCGGTCTCGAGCGCCTTGGCCCCGACCTCGAGGTCGGAGCGCGAGGCGACGTTGCCGTGGGCAGCCATCCCGACCAGGGCGTCCCAGCAGCCGTCGGCGAGGCGCATGGTCCGGAGGGGCACCTCGATGGCCTTCCTGAGCCCGGCCTGGAGGGCCGCGTGGCGGGCGGCGCGCTGCTCCTCGGAGTCCTTGGGCAGCCCCGACGCGGCGACGAAGTCGTTGAAGGCCCGCGTGTCCTCGTCGATCATCGGGACGAGCTCCTCCATCGCCTCGTGGAGGGGCGGGATGAGGTGGCGCATGACCGCGTCCTTCGCCTCGAACTTCCGCTTGCCGTAGGTCATCCAGCCGACCATGGCGCCCAGGGCCGCGCCCAGGCTCGCGATGAGGGCCGAGGCCGATCCGCCGCCGGGCGCCGGGGTGCGCGAGCCCAGCAGCTCCACGAAGCCCCGCACCGTGAGGCCGGCGAGGGGCTCGGCGCCGTCCTCGGCGATCCTGTACTCGATGATCCGCTTCCCGGGCACGAAGGGCGAGACCGAGGAGAGGCCCAACCGCTCGGCGGCCAGACGGATCTTCTGCCGCTCGTCGAGGAGGAACAGGCCCTCCTTCCGGACGTAGTGCTCGGCCGCCATGAGGATCGCCTGGAGGGGGATGAGGCCGACGAGCTCGGAGCCCGCGACGCCGACCTTCAGCCTGGCGGCCTCCTCGAGGCATGCCTCGAAAGCCACGTGGGGCGGCGTCACGGTGTAGTCGTCCAGGTTGATGGAAACCTGGGCCATGCCGTACTCCTCGACCCACCAGCCGATGGCCTTCACCTTCGGGAGGCGTCCCGGCTCGCCGGGGCCGCGCCCCTGCTCGCGGATGTCGAGGGCGATGCGGTGGGCCTGCTCCTTGGTGCCGAGGACGTTGACGTTGTACGCGATGAGGAAGAAGCGGGCGCCGGTGACCGTCGCGCCCCAGCTCGGGACGAGCTCGGCCGGGCCGAAGTCCGGCGCCCACTCCGGCCGGCCGATCTTCTCGGCGAGCCCCTCGTACTCCCCCGCGCGGATTTGCTTGAGGCTGGTGCGGTGGGGCTGCGTCGCGGCGGCCTCGTACAGGTAGACCGGAATCCCCAGCTCCGCGGCGGCGCGCCTGCCGAACGCCTTCGCGCACTCGACGCAGTCGTCCATGGTCACGCCCGCCACCGGCACGAACGGGCAGACGTCCAGGGCGCCGATCCGCGGATGCTCGCCTCGGTGGCGCCGCATGTCGATCCGGTCGCGGGCCACGCGCGCGGTGGCCAGAGCGCCTTCGACCACGGCCTCGGGGGAGCCGACGAACGTGTAGACGGTCCGGTTCGTGGACTGCCCCGGGTCCACGTCGAGGAGCGTGCAGCCCGGCGTCCTGCGCACGGCGTCGGCGATGGCGTCGATGACGGCGCGGTCGCGCCCCTCGGAGAAGTTGGGGACGCATTCGACGATCTTCTTCATGCGGGTCGAAGGCTATGACGGGGCCCGGGACGGGTCAAGCGCCGTACCTCTCGGTGATCACCGTGCAGGATCACCGCTACCTCTGCCCGACCCGCGGCAAGTGGACCGCCGACGGCCGCGTTTGCGCCGAGCCGTTGGGGGCGGACGTGTGCCGGGGCTGTTTCGAGGAGCAGGCGTACCTTCGCGGGGTGTACGCGCTCACGCAAGAGCGGCTCGCTGCGGTCCGGCGGATGCGCGCCGTGGTGGTCCTCTCGCGCTACATGAAGCGCGAGCTGGCAGGGGCGGGGGTTCCCGGGTGGCGGATGGCCGTCATCCCGCCGTTCGTCCACGGCCTCGACCGGGGCGCGTCTCCCGAACGGGGCCCCTGCCTGCTCTTCGCCGGGCGACTGGCGGCCAGCAAGGGCGTCCACGACGCCGTGGCGGCCTGGCGCGCGTCCGGGCTGGACCTCCCCCTCGTCTTCGTGGGGACGGGGTCCGCGCGCGCCGCACTCGAGTCCGAGGGGCACGAGGTGCTCGGCTGGGTGGACCACGTGCGCCTCTCGCGCCTCTACCGCGCGGCGCTGGCCGTCCTGATGCCGCCGCGGTGGCAGGAGCCGTTCGGGATCGTCGGCCTCGAAGCGCTGACCCTGGGCAGGCCGGTCTTGGCGTGGGAGAGCGGGGGGATCGCCGAATGGCACCCGGGAGGGCCGACCCTTGCGGCTTGGGGAGACGAGGCCGGGCTGGCGCGGGCGGTCGTGGCTGCCGTGGCGCAGGGACGAGCCGAGCCGCCGGGCGGCTTCGAGCGGGAGGCGCTCATGGCCCGGCTGCTGGCCGTCTACCGGTCGGTGGCCGGGTCAGCCCGCCCGGGACGGCTTGGATCGCCGCGCGGTTCGGATAGGATATAGAGTTTTGGGGAACGAATTGATGGCCCTGCTCGACCGCTTTCGCCCGCGCCGCAACCCCTGGGAGCATCCGGATGCCGATGCCCGGGCTGAGGCGGTGCGCCACATCCCCGCCCAGGAGCAGGACCTCCTCGGCCGGATCGCCCGCGAGGACGCCGATGCGAGAGTCCGTCGCGCTGCGGTCCGCAAGCTCCGGGGTCCGGCCGCTCTCGTGGCCGCTGCCGGTGACGCCGCCCCCGGCGTCAGGGAGGAGGCGGCTGAGGCGCTCCTGGCGCTGGCCCTGGGTGAGGACCCCTCCGTGGCCGAGGCCGCGCTCGCAGGTCTCGTGGAGACCCGGCCCCTCGTCAGCATCGCGCGCACGGCGGCGCTGGCCTCGACACGCCTCGCCGCGGCCGAGCGGATCGGCGACGCGCGGACCCTGGCGGTCCTGGCCCGTACGGCCGAGGACCCGGCCGTCCGCCGCTCGGCGCTGGCGCGGGTGGACGATGCGGGGCTCGTCCTCGAGGTGGCCCTGAAGAGCGAGCACAAGGACGTCGCCGTCGCGGCGGTGGACCGGATCGAAGGCCGACCGGCCCTCGAGACCGTGGCCGAACGGGCGAAGCACAAGGCCGCGTCGCGGCGCGCCCGGGCGATCCTGGAGACCGGTGAGAGCGGCACCACGCCGGCTGCCGAGGAGAACGAACCGGCCGAGTCGCCGGCCGCGGTCGACGCGTCCGAGGCGGCGCCGCCGGCGGACTCGGCGGTTCCTGCCGTTCCCGACGGCGAATCGGCCCAGCCAGCCGAGGCCGTCGCCGCCGAGAGCGCGCCCGCGCCCGCCGTCGAGGGGCTGGGGGCGACACCGGAAACGGCTCCGGCGGGCCTGGCCCCGGACGGTCCGGGGGTCGCGGAAGTGACTGCACCCGCCGCCGCAGAGATCGTCGTGCCCCCGGCGCCGGAAGGGCCAGCGGTTCCAGCGCCCGACGCGGCGGCGGAGCGGCGGAAGGCGGAGGAGGAGCGCCTGCGGAAGGTGGCGCGGTTCGAAAAGCTCTGCGACCGCCTCGAGGCGTTGACCAAGGCCGAGAAGGCCACGCGGCGCGACGCCGAGGTGGGCCTGCGCGACGCGCGAGCGGCCCAGGCCGCGCAGGCGGGGGTTCCGGGCAGGGTCCGGCAGCGGCTGCGAGAGGCGCGTGCCGGGCTCTTCGCCCGCGCCCAGGAGCTGCGCGAGGCCGACGAGTGGAGCCGGTGGGGCAACGCCACCGTCCAGGAAGAACTGTGCCGGCGCATGGAAGCCCTCGCGCCCGTCGCGGACCTCGAGCGCGTCGCCCGGGAGATGCACCAGTGCGACGCGCGCTGGGCCGAGGTGCGGTACGCCCCGAAGGGGGAGGCCGAGACGCTGCGCGACCGCTACCAGGCCGCCCGCTCGGCGGTCAAGGCCCGCGTGGACGAGTACCTGGCGGAGAAGGCGAAGAAGGAGGCGGAGAACCTCGAGGCGAAGCGAGGCCTCTGCGAGCGGGCCGAGGCCCTCGCGGACTCCACGGACTGGCTCAAGACGGCCGAGGAGCTGAAGGCTCTGCAGGCGCAGTGGAAGGCCGTCGGCCCGGTCCCGCGGCCCGTGTCCGAAGCCGTCTGGAAGCGCTTCCGCGGCGCGTGCGACCGGTTCTTCACCCGTCGCGAGGAAGACCTGAAGCACAAGAAGGAAGAGTGGTCCGCGAACCTCGTGAAGAAGGAGGCGCTGTGCGTGCGCGCCGAAGCCCTCGCGGAGTCCACCGACTGGGAGGCCGCTGCGGCGGAGGTCCGGCGGCTGCAGACGGAGTGGAAGGCGATCGGGCCGGTGGCGCGGAAGAAGTCCGAGGCCGTGTGGCAGCGCTTCCGGAAGGCCTGCGACGCTTTCTTCGAGCGCTACAAGCGCAAGGACGCCCTCGCCCTCGAGGCGAAGCGCGCGGAGCGCGAGGCCGTCTGCCGCGAGCTGGAGGAGCTGATCCCCGCGGAAGGGAGCCCCGTCCCCGAGGACCTCGCGGCGAAGGTCGTCGCCCTTCAGGGCCGCCTGCGGCAGGGGGTTTCGCTGCCCCACGACGAGGAGGAGGCGCTGGCGCGGCGCTTCGTGGAGGCGCGGAACCGGCTGGTCGCCGGACACCCGGAGAGCTTCCGCGGGACGGAGCTGGACCCCGAGACGAGCCGCACGCGGAAGGAGAAGCTCTGTGCGCGCGTCGAGGCGCTGGTGGCCTCGGCCGAGGCCGGGGGCGAAGGCGACCTCTCGGGCGAGTCGTTGGCGCGGCGACTGAAGGAGGCCCTGGCGGCCAACACCATGGGCGCCGGGGCCGACGTGGAGGCGCGGAAGCGCGCGGAGGCCGAGGAAGTGAAGTCCGCCCAGGCGGCGTGGAACCGCCTCGGGCCCGTTCCGGGCGCGGCCGGCACCGCCCTCGAGGAGCGGTTCCGGTCGGCCTGCACGCGCTTCTTCGAGATCCGGCGGATCGGGCGGGGGGCGGTCGTGCGGACCTGATCGGCCGCGTCCTTCGCCCGGACGCCCAGACGGGAAGCAGGGGAGGTGGGAGGCCCAATGGCTCAGGCGGAGCTCGACGTCGCCCGGCTCAACGACGTGGTTCGCGAGGAGTCGCTGGCGGTCCAGGCGGCGGTGGCCGAGGTGCGGAAGGTCATCGTGGGGCAGCGATACCTCGTGGACCGGATGATGGTGGCGCTCCTCTGCCGCGGCCACCTGCTGGTGGAGGGGGTGCCGGGCCTCGCGAAGACCTTGGCGGTGAAGACCCTGGGCCAGGTCCTGGGCCTGCAGTTCGCCCGGATCCAGTTCACCCCCGACCTGCTGCCCGCCGACCTCGTGGGCACGCTGGTCTTCCAGCAGAAGACGGGGGAGTTCGTGGCGCGGAAGGGACCGGTGTTCACGAGCCTGCTCCTCGCCGACGAGATCAACCGGGCGCCCGCCAAGGTCCAG
>JACQGI010000007.1 GCA_016199625.1 Acidobacteriota bacterium
CGGGCTGGCGGCGGGAGGGCCGGGGGCGGGGGCGGTCGGGGGACGGCCGGAGGTGACCGGCTCGGCCGGCTTGGGGGCGTCGGAGGGCTTGCCGAAGATTCCCATGGGTACCTCCTGCTGCTAAGGGACCGACGACTCCGGAAGCGCCTCCGGATCGAAGATGGAGCGGGCGACGGGAATCGAACCCGCGACACCGAGCTTGGGAAGCTCGTACTCTACCAACTGAGCTACGCCCGCTCGACGCGAACGACGATCCTCATGATAGCCACGACCGCCCGGGGGGTCAAGCCTGATCAGATCAGCCCCGGACGAGGGCGAGGACCTCGTCGCGTCGGCGCTCCATGGCGTCGCGCGAATAGGCCTCGAGGTTCAGCCGCAGGAGCGGCTCCGTGTTGGACGGGCGCACGTTGAAGTGCCAGTCGTCGTAGTCCACCGAGATGCCGTCCATGCGCGTGATGCGCCCGTCGCGGTGCCGCTCCTCGATGCGCGCGAGGGCGGCGGTCACGTCGGACACCTTGGAGTTGATCTCGCCGGAGATATGGTACCGCTCCCGGAGCGGAGCGAGGATCTCGCTCAGGCGACGCCCCTCGCGCCCGATCATCTCGAGGACGAGCAGAGCGGGGATCATCCCGTTGTCGGCGTACCAGTTGTCCCGGAAGTAGAAGTGCCCCGAGACCTCGCCGCCGAAGACTCCGTTCTCGTCGCGCATCCGCTTCTTGATGAAGGCGTGGCCGACGCGGTTCATGAGGGCCCGCCCCCCGGCGGCCTCAACCTTGTCGCGGACCGCCCGGGACGCCCGCACGTCGTAGATGACCGTCGCCCCTTTCTCCTTGCGGCAGAAGTGCTCGCCCAGCAGGGCGGTGACGAAGTCTCCGGGGACGAACTCGCCCGTGTCGTCGATGAAGAAGCAACGGTCGGCGTCGCCGTCCCACGCGATGCCCAGCTGCGCCTTCTCCTGCTTCACCCACTGGACGATCTCGGCCCGGTTCTGCGCCTCGAGGGGATCCGGGGGGTGGTTCGGGAAGGTCCCGTCGAGATCGAAGTAGAGTCGTACGGTCTCGACGGGCAGCCGGTCGAAGAGGGCGGCGGCGCCCACGGCCCCCATGCCGTTCCCCGGGTCGAGGACGACCTTGATCTTCGGCACCGCCGCGACGTCGATGAAGGAAAGGCAGTGCCGCGCGTATTCCTCGCCGATGGCCCGGGTCGCCACCGTCGGTGGCGCCTCGGAGGGGTCGTCGGCGAAGCGGCCAGCGGCCAGCGCCTCGCGGATCTCCTTGATCCCTGCGTCCCCCGACAGGGCCAGGGCGCCCTTGCGGACCATCTTGATGCCGTTCCACTCCTTGGGGTTGTGCGAGGCCGTGATCATGGCCCCGCCATCGAGGTCGTTCTTCGCGACGGAGTAATAGAGCATGTCGGTGCCGACGGTGCCGATGTCCACGACGTGGGCCCCCTGGCTGCACGCACCCTTGATGAAGCCCTTGGCGACCTCCGGCGAGGACAGGCGGGCGTCGCGCCCCACGGCGATGCGGCGTGCCCCCAGGTAATCCACGAAGGCCCGGCCCACGCGCCGCGCCACCTCGCCGTTGATCTGTCCCGGGTAGATCCCCCGGATGTCGTAGGCCTTGAAGATGCTCGAGTCGATCGGCATGGTCCGTCTCCTCTCGGATCAGGAGGTGCGCGAGTGGGGGCTCACCACCGAGCCCTCACCCAGGACGGCGCCCGGCCGCACGCTGGCGTGGGCGCAGACCCGGACGCCCGTGCCCAGCAGGGCGCCCTCCACCTGTGCCTCTTCGGCGACGACGCCTCCGCTCCAGAGGACCGACTCGCGGACCCTCGCGCCCGCCATCAGGCGGACGTCGGCCACGAGGGTGGTCTCGGGTCCCAGGCTCGCGCCCTCTTCGACGCGACAGCCGGGACCGACGAAGAACGGGGCCTCGAGGACGGCGCCGGCGTCGACCGAGGCCGACTCGTGGACCCAGCCACCGCGGAGCGTGCGCCCCTCGAGGTCGACCGGGAAGCGGCCGCACAGGATGTCGCGGTGGACCTGGAGGTACTTCTCGGGCGTGCCGATGTCGATCCAGTAGCCGCGATGCACGTGGGCCCGCACGAGGGATCCCCTGGCCAGGAGCTCGGGGAAGAAGGCGCGCTCGATGGAGTGGTTGACCCCGGCCGGCATGAGCGCCAGGGTGGAGGTGTTGAGGACGTAGATGCCCGCGTTGATCGTGTCGGTGGTGATCTGGGACGGGTCGGGCTTCTCGACGAAGCGGCGCACCCGGCCCGAGTCGTCGGTCTCCACGAGGCCGTAAGCCGAGGGATTCGGAACGGGCGTCAGGACGAGCGTCGCCTCCGCGTGCGAGGCCCTGTGCTCGGCCACGACCGCGGGCAAGTCCACGTCCGTGAGGACGTCCCCGTTGAACACGACCGTGAGGGCGTCGAGCCAGCGCTCGGCGTTCTTCACGGCGCCGCCGGTTCCCAGGGGCGCGTCCTCCACCGCATAGTGGATCCGTTTGCCGACGCGGGCGCCGTCCCCGAAGACCGCCTGCACCCGCTCGGGACGGTAGGCGAGGGAGAACACGACCTCCTCGACCCCGACGCGGGAGAGCAGGTCGAGCTGATGGCGCAGGAAAGGCCGGTCCACCACGGGAACCACGGGCTTCGGTGTGGCGAGCGTCAAGGGCCGGAGCCGTGTGCCTTCCCCTCCGGCGAGGATCACCGCTTTCATGGGCGCCCGCCGAGCCCCGACGGGCGGGGGATCATAGCACTCTCGCGGGGGGCTCGGAAGCGACCGCATGTTACACTGCGGGTTCGGTTTCCGGCCGAGCCGACGGTGATCGATGCCGTCGGATCGGTGGAGACCGTGGCTCGCGACCGGACGGGAACGCGGCGGGAAGCAGCGGAGGAACCACTTTGGACGACATCGCGTCGGCACTCGAAGAGAAGATCCGAAAAGGCGAGGCCCGCCTCGGTACGCTGGGCCTCGGCTACGTGGGCCTCCCGCTGTCCGTGGAGTTCGCGGCGGCAGGACTTCGGGTGACCGGCTTCGACCTATCCGCCGACAAGGTCGAGGCGGTCAACCGAGGGGAGTCCTACGTCGGGGACGTGCCTTCGGAGCGCCTGGCGCCCCTCGTCCGCGACGGCCGCCTCCGGGCGAGCGGCGACTTCGACGAGCTCGCCGCGTGCGACGCCGTGATCATCTGCGTGCCGACGCCCCTGAGCAAGACCAAGGACCCGGACCTGTCCATGGTCGTCGAGGCTGCGAAGGCCATCGCGGCGCGGCTTCGCCAGGGGCAGCTCGTGGTGCTGGAGAGCACGACCTACCCCGGCACGACCGAGGAGCTGATCCTCCCGCTGCTCTCCGAGCGCGGCCTCGCCGTCGGCGAGTCCTTCTTCCTCGCATTCTCCCCCGAGCGCGTGGATCCGGGGAACTCGCGGTACAACACGCGGAACACGCCGAAGATCATCGGGGGCGCGACCCCGGCGTGCACCCGTGTGGCGCGCGCGCTGTACTCGCGTGCCATCGATACCGTCATCCCAGTGTCGTCCACGCGCACCGCCGAGATGGTGAAGCTGCTCGAGAACACGTTTCGCAGCGTGAACATCGGCCTCGTCAACGAGGTGGCCCTCATGTGCGACCGCCTGGGGGTGGACGTCTGGGAGGTCATCGACGCGGCGGCGAGCAAGCCGTTCGGCTTCATGGCGTTCTACCCGGGTCCGGGGCTCGGCGGACACTGCATTCCCATCGACCCGCTCTACCTGTCGTGGAAGCTCAAGACGCTCAACTACCGTGCGCGTTTCATCGAGCTGGCGGGGGAGATCAACTCGGAGATGCCGGAATACGTCTGCTCGCGCGTGGCCGATGCGCTGAACGACCGCGAGAAGGCGGTCAAGGGGAGCCGGATCCTCGTGCTCGGGGTGACCTACAAGCGCGACATCGACGACGTGCGGGAGTCGCCGGCCCTGGACATCCTGCGGATCCTCGAGTCGCGGGGCGCCCGCGTCAGCTACAATGACCCCCACGTTCCCGCCCTGGAGATGAACGAGGTCGCCCTTCGCTCCGTGGAGCTCCTCCCGGCCGCCCGGGACGCCGACGCCGTGGTGATCGTCACGGATCACTCCGCGTACCCCTACCGGGAGATCGTCGAGGCTGCGCGGCTCGTGGTGGACACGCGCAACGCGACGAAGGGGATCGTATCGAGCAAGATCCTGAAGCTCTGAGGGGCCCCGTGAACCTTCCGAACGCCTTGACGCTCCTGCGCATCTTCCTCGTGCCCGTGCTCGTCGTGGTGCTCCTGACGCGGAGCCGCACCGAGGGCGGGCTGTTCCTCGGCACGGCGATCTTCGGCCTCGCAGTCCTGACCGACTATCTGGACGGGTACTTCGCCCGACGGCGCAACCAGGTCACGAAGGTCGGCATCCTCCTGGACCCCATCGCCGACAAGCTCCTGACGGCCGCCGCGTTCCTGTCCCTCGTGGAGATGGGAGCCGTTCCGGCGTGGATGGTGACGATCGTCCTGGGACGCGAGTTCGCCGTCACGGGGCTGCGGAACATCGCGGCGGGGCGTGGCGTCCTGATCCCGGCGTCGGGGCTTGGAAAGGGGAAGATGGTCTCGCAGGTCGTGGCGATCGTGCTGCTGCTCCTGGGCCGGCGTTACGCCGTCCTGCAGGGGCCCGCCCTCGCGGTGCTGTGGGTCGTGGTCGTGCTGGCGCTGATCTCCGGTGTGGACTACTTTCACCGGTTCTGGCGGGAGGTGTTGCGCCCGTCGCCTCGACCGGCGAGCGACAGGGACGCCTATGACGGATCGAAGGCGAGGGTGGAGTAGCGAGGCGAGGCCGAGGAGGCGAAGGGCCCGGGATGCGCTCCGGGCCCTCGTCGCGTCTGCGGACTCGATGGAGCGAGGCTAGCGAAGCTCGACTTCGTCTCCGGGCATGACGGCGTCAGTGCTGTAGATCAGCTTGGCGGTCGCCGTGCGCTCGCGAACGGTCAGGATGGCGGCCTCCCCGAGGACGTTCCGGGCCGTGGGCACGGAGGGGTACATCACCCTGTAGATGACCAGGACGTTGCCCGGGGCAATGCCGTTCTCGGATCCCAGGTCGATGCTCACCATGTGGCCCGCAGCGGCGATGGACGCGTCGTCGGCGATGTCGAGGACGTACCCGTGGGCCTTGCCGCTCGGGGGCGTGAGGCGGTCGGCGTGCGGCCGGCGCAGGACCAGCGGCACGTTCACCTTCTCGAAGGGCTTCAGGTAGTCACCGAGGTGGATGTCGTTGCAGGCCTGCTCGATCGAGAGGGTGGCCGTGTTCTCCTGGACCAGGATCACGCGGCCCCAGCCGAGGGTCTCGATCTTGGTGCCCAGGCCCCTCCCGCTCGTCGGGTGCTTCACGCTGTAAGCGGCGTGGTGGATCGTGTAGACGTCGCCCGTCTTGACCCCCGCGTTGCTCCCCTTGCCCAGGTAGAGAATGTCCCGGTCGCCGAAGGCGTTCTTCGCGGAGCCCTGCTCGGAGCCCACGATCTTCAGGCTCTCGTCCTCTCGGTCGGAGGCGATGTAGTGCGCGCACTGCATCGAGGCCTCCTCGGTGACCGGGTAGAGCACCGTTCCCGGCCCGACGCCCTCCGGGCCCTCGCCGGGGAGGCCCTCGAGGTCCTCCGCTCCGGGCTCGCCGGCTCCGGGTCCGCCGGGCTCGCCGGCCTGAGCGGCCACCAGTGCGACCTTGGGGAGGATGATGGGGTCGCCCGGATAGATCCAGTGGGCGTCGGTGATGTACTTGTTGTGGTCCCAGATCTGCGGCCAGAGGTAGGGGTTCCCGAGGAAGCGCTGCGCGATGTCCCAGAGCGTGTCGTCCTTGACGACGACGTAGTAGGACTCACCCTCGGGGATGCTCTCGGGGTACTTGTTCTTCGACCAGTGCGGAGCCACCGTCGCGGGGCCGGTCTGCAGGCCGGCGGCGGGAGGGGCGGCCTGGGAGGCGTCCGCGGGCGGTGCCGTCTGCGCCACGGCACTCCCGAGCCCCAGGGAGAACGCGACGACACCGCACAGGATGCCGATTCCGTTCGCTCTCACTGCCTTACCTCCTGGACGGGCCCGACGCCACACCGTCCGAACGCCCACGCTTCCCGGATCGGCCGCCACACGACCCCTCGAGACCCCCGACCACACCGGGAAGTTTGGCCGATGGTAGCAGGAAAAGAGTCGAGTCGTCAAGAGTTTTTTTGCAGATTCTAAAGTGACACTTGAGCTTAGGGCGTCGTGTCGGGCGAGGGTGAGGCGGGTGTGACTGGAGCCACTGCAGGTGCGGGGGCGGCGGGGGCCTGCGACAGGCGGTCCATGAGCTCCCGCGCTTCGTCGGCCCACTCGCTTTGAGGATAGCCTTCGACGAGACGCCCCAGATGGGGCCGGGCCTCGGCCTCCCGGCCGGCGGCGGCGAGGCACTGGGCCAGGCGGTAGAGAACCTCGTCCAGGCGGCTGTAGTCGGGGTAGTCGGAGAGGATGCCCTCGTAGCGGCCGATGGCCGCCCTGCAGGCCTGGCGCGTGCGCTGGTAGAAGTAGCCCGCGAGGAATTCCGCTCGCGCGAGGCTCTGGCGGCAGACGGCGATGCGCTCCCGGGCCGTCTCCATCTGGCCCGAGGAGGGGTAGATCTCCAGGAGCCGCTGGAACTCCTCCAGGGCGTGGAGCGTGGGCGTCTGGTCCCGGTCGGGGCCGTTGCGTTGCCGGAAGAAGCACTCTCCTACCTGAAACTGCGCGTAGTCGGAGCGGGGGTGGGACGGATAAAGGGTGAGGAACTCCCGGTAGGCGGACACGGCCAGGATGTAGTTGGCGGCTCCGCCCTCCTGGTAGTGGCTGTCTGCGAGGGCGAGGCGGGCGGCCGGTTGCAGCGAGCTCTGGGGGAAGCCATCGACGATGCGCTTGAAATGCTGGCGCGCGCTCTCCCAGTTCTTCTTCGCGAAGGCCTTCTGACCCTCCTCCCAGATGAGCTGGTCGGAGTTGCTGGCGAGCACGGCGATGTCGGCTTCGCCGCCGTGGGCGCACGCGAAGGCCGCGAGGGCCGAACCCAGGAGGGTGGCCAGCGGGGCGAGCCGCCTCACGCGAGCCCCCGGACCCACTCCCACTCGAGGGCCAGGCCGTCGTCGAGGCCCACGGTCGAGCGGAAACCCAGGTCGCGCTGGGCGGCGGTCGTGTCGGCGAAGGTGTCTCTCATGTCGCCTTTCTGGGCCTCCTCACGGACGACCTCGACGGGCCGGCCGGTGATCTGGCGGATCCTGCGCACGACGTCGTTGACGGAGACCCGCTCGCCCCCTCCGACGTTGTAGACGCAGCCTGGGCGGCCGGAGTCGGCGGCGGCGCGGGTGGCTTCCACGACGTCCGCGACGTACGTGAAGTCCCGGGTCTGCTCCCCGTCGCCGAAGATGCGCAGGGCCGCGCCATCGCGTGCCGCCTTCAGGAAGCGGTGGAAGGCCATGTCGGGGCGCTGGCGGGGGCCGTAGGCCGTGAAGTAGCGCAGGCTCACCACCGGCAAGCCGTGGTTTCGACCGTAGAGGTGGACGAGGTGCTCCGCCGCCAGCTTCGTGACGCCGTACGGCGAGACCGGCCGGCAGGGGGAGTCTTCCCGGAGGGGAAGCGCCCGCACGTCGCCGTAGACCGAGGAGGACGAAGCGTACACGACCCGCCCCACTCCCGCCGTGAGCGCGGCCTCGAGCAGGCGCTGGGTCGCGAGGACGTTGTGGCTCGTGTAGGCGGCGAAGTCGCGGCCCCAGGAGGCGCGGACGCCAGCCTGGGCGGCGAGGTGGAAGACGACGCCGGCGCCTTCGAGGAGCCCGTCGAGGGGGAGATCCTGGAGCGCCCCCTCGACGAAGCGGAAGCGGGCCTGCCCACGAGCCGTCCTGAGGTTGTCCTCCTTGATCGCGCGGGGGTAGTAGTCCACGAAGGCGTCGACCCCGACGACCTCGTGTCCTTCGGCGAGCAGACGTTCGGCCAGATGAGAGCCGATGAAGCCCGCGACGCCCGTCACCACCGCCTTCACGCCAGCAGCCTCCGCAGCTCCTCGGGCAGGCGCCTGGGCCGTCCGTGGGCGTCCACGGAGGCATGGGCCGTCGTGCCCGTGGCGAGCAACGCGTCGCCGCCGGCCCTGTGGACCTCGTACGTGAAGCCGACCCGGACGCCCGTCAGGGACGTCACCCGCGTCCGGATCTCTAGGACGTCGTCGTAGAACGCCGGTCTCAGAAACCGGGCGTGTGTCTCGATCACCGGCAGGCGCAACCCCTTCTTCTCCATGTCGCGGTACGTGACGCCCCGTTCACGGAGGAGGTCCGTCCGGCCGACCTCGAACCAGGCGAAGTACTCCCCGTGCCAGGCGACGCCCATCTGATCGGTCTCGGCGTAGCGGACCCGCACCGTGGTCGTGGACTGGGCTCTCACCGGGCGGCCTCGACGAGGCGGCGGACGGCGGCCTCGGGGTCCCCCTGGCCGAAGACCGCCGATCCGGCGACCAGGATCTCGGCTCCGGCGTCCACGAGAGCGCGGACGTTGGCCGCATCGACGCCACCGTCCACCTCGATCTGCGTCCGAAGGCCGCGCTGGCGGATGGTCGCCGCGAGCCTCCGCACCTTGTCGAGGCTGGCGGGGAGGAAGCTCTGGCCGCCGAACCCCGGGTTCACGGACATGACCAGCACGTAGTCGAGCTCGGGCAGGACCTCGTCCAGGCTGGACAGGGGAGTCGAGGGGTTGACGGCGACGCCGGCCCGCACGCCGCGACCGCGCAGGTGGGCGAGGGCCCGCTGCAGGTGAGGCAGGGCCTCGACGTGGAGGCTGATCCAGGACGCGCCGGCGTCGATGAACCCGTCGAGATACCGGTCGGCGTTCTCGATCATCAAGTGCGCGTCGATCGGGAGCGACGTCGCCCGGCGGAGGGCACGGACCACGGCGGGCCCCAGGGTGAGGTTCGGCACGAAGTGGCCGTCCATGACGTCCGCGTGGACCATGCCGGCGCCGCCGCGCTCGGCGCGGGAGACCTCCTCTGCCAAGCGGCCGAAGTCCGCCGAGAGGATCGACGGGGCGAGGATCACGAGGCCGCCTTGCTCACGTCCAGGCTCACGGTGGTCCGAGGGCTGACACGGCGGCCCGCCGCGGGTGTCTGCCGGAGGATGATCCCGGGGGCCACTCCCGGATAGGTCCGGTAGCGTACCTCCGCGACCTTGAGCCCGGCCAGCTTCAACGTCTCCAAGACGTCCTCCGCCTTTCGGCCGATCAGATCCGGCATCAAGTAGTCCCGTCCGACGGGCCCACGGCTCGCGAGGAGAGAGGCCCCCTCACCGACGCTGTCCGTCTCGCCCGCCGGCGGCCGCTGTACGAGCACGGTGCCCTCCTGCGCCGGCGCGTCGACTTCCACGACGCGGGCCACCGGTATGCGGGCCTGCTCGAGCATGAGCCGCGCCGTCCTCAGGCTCTCGCCCTCGACGGCGGGGACGACGAGGCGCCGTGGACCGAGGCTGAGCCAGACCCGTACGCTCCGGTTCGCCTTGAGCCGCGCTCCCGGCGGCGGGTCCTGGGCCACGATCCGGTCCGCGGTCACCTTGGGATCGTGGCGCTTGCCTTCGACCCTCACGAGGAGCCCCTGACGAGCCGCCAGCGATCCCGCGTCCGGGATCCGCCGTTCGAGGAGCGAGGGCACCGTCACCTCCTGGGAGGTGAGGACCACTCGCATCGTGGTCACCGCGCTCAAGGCGGCCGTGACCAGCAACGCCAGGGCGAGGAGGCCGTGCTTCACGAGGAAGACGGCGAAGCGCTTGATCCTCACGGCGTCTCCCCGGCTCCGCTCCTCGTAAGTCGAAGCGACAGCCTACCACAGGTCAGGCGCGGCGCAGTACCGCGACGAAGAACGCGTCCCCGCCGTGGGCCTCGGGGCGTGTGCGGAGGAACGGGCCCGCCGCGAACGTCGTCGCCCACTCCGGGGTCTCGGGGCGCAGGTCGGGGTGCGCGTCGAGGAAGGAGCCGAGCACGTGCTCGTTCTCCTCCGGCTCGACCGAGCACGTCGCGTAGACCAGCACCCCGCCGGGCGCGACGAGCGGCGCGAGGGCGTGGAGGAGCTCCGTCTGGCGCCGAGCGTGACGAGGAAGGTCGTCCGGGCCGGCGCGCCAGCGGAGGTCGGGGTGCCGTCCGATGGTGCCGAGGCCGCTGCACGGCGCGTCGAGGAGGACGCCGGCGAAGGGCGTCCGGAACGGCGGGCGTCGGGCGTCGGCCCCCACGCAGGCCACGTTCGACGCCCCCCACTTCCGCACCAGCCCGGCCAGGACGCGGAGGCGGCGCGGCGAGGCCTCGGCGGCGACCACGCGTCCCTGGGGCCCGGCGACGTCGGCCATCAGCATGGCCTTGCCGCCGGGGGCGGCGCAGGCGTCGAGGCGGAGGCCGGGGCCTCCGGCCAGGCGGCCCGCGAGCTGCGAGCCCTGGTCCTGCAGGTAGAGGACGGCCTCGGCCCCGAGGTCGGCCGCGCGGCCCGCCGTGGCCAGCCACGCGCCCGGGACCGCGAGGGGCCGTGGCTCGAGGCTCGCGGCGCGGGCCTCGGCGTCGGAAACCCGAGGGTTCAGCCGGTAGACGGTGGGCGGCGTCGCGAGGAAACCGCGGGCGCGGGCGACGGCGACGTCCGGGCCGAGTCGCGCCACCCATCGCTCCGCGAGCCAGAGGGGGAGGGAGCCTTCGGTCGTGAGCCAGCCGAGAGGGTCGGCCGACGGGTCGGGGGCGGGCCGAGCGCCCTCGCGGGCGAGGCGGCGCAATACGGCGTTCACGAAGCCGCTCGCCTGCGGCGTCCCTCTGCGGACCAGGTCCACGGACTCCGAGACCGCGGCCCGCGCAGGCACGCGCATGCGGAGGAGCTGGTAGGCCCCCAGCCGGAGAGCGGCGAGCACCGGCGGATCCAGCTCGTCGAGGGGCCGGCCGGACAGGTGCGAGAGGGAGTGGTCCAGGGCGCCCCGGTGACGCAGCGTCCCCAGGAGGATCTCGTGGAGGAAGGCGCGGTCGCGGGGAGAAAGGGCCTCGACCTCGTGCGCGGCGAGGCGCTCGGCGAGGGTGGCTCCGCCGCGCTCGGTGCGGAGGAGGATCTCCAGTGCCAGCTGGCGCGACGGGGTGGGCACGTCCTGCGCCTCAGCCGAGCCGCATCCCGGGTGCGAGGCGGGTCCCGGCGGCGAAGGCCACGGCGGGCATGGCGCGCCGGCTCTCGGGTTGCACCTCGAGGAGGCTCACCCGCGTGTCTCCGCCGCAGGCCACGACGAGACCCTCCCGATCCAGGGCCACGATCGTCCCTGGCTCGCCGGGGCCCGGCTCGGCCGTGCGCGCCCTCAGCACCTTCAGCACCTGGCCTGCGAGCCGCGTGTAGGCTCCGGGCCAGGGATGGAAGCCGCGCACCCGGGCGGCGAGCGCCGGGGCGGGACGGCGCCAGTCGATCTGCCCGTCCTCCTTCCGGAGGAGCGGTGCGAGCGTCGCGCGGGCGTGATCCTGAGGGGTCGGGGAGAGGGTTCCTGCCTCCACGCCGCGGAGCGTCTCGACGAGCAGCTCGGCGCCGAGGCGCGCGAGGCGCGGTTCGAGAGCGGCGGCGGTCTCATCGGGTCCGATGGACGTCGCCCGCTGCAGCAGCACCGGACCCGTGTCGAGCCCCTCGTCTATGAGCATGGTGCTGACGCCGGTTTCCGTCTCTTCGTTGGCGACGGCCCATTGGACGGGCGCGGCGCCGCGATAGCGGGGGAGCAGGGAGGCGTGGACGTTCACGGTCCCGCGCGGCGGGACGTCGAGGACCGCCCGCGGGAGGATCTGTCCATACGCGACCACCACCTGGAGCTGCGGCGCGAGACGGCGCAGCTCGGCCTCGGCCTCCCGGATGCGCCGCGGCTGGAGCACGGGCAGGGCGCGTGCCTCGGCAATGGGCTTCACCGGCGGCGGCGTCACGGTCCGACCGCGGCCCTTCCCGCGGTCGGGCTGCGTGACGACGGCGGCGATCTCGTGGCCGGCCGCGAGGAGAGCCTCGAGGGACGGGATCGCGAACGAGCCGGAGCCGAGGAAGACGAGGCGCATCGGGCGAGCAGGGGCCGTCCTACTCCTCCCAGTCGCCGGCTTTCGCCTTCTTGCGGAGCTTCCGCTTGAGCAGGTCGCGCTTCAAGGGCGTCAGGCGGTCGACGAAGAGGAGGCCGTCGATGTGGTCGATCTCGTGGCAGAAGGCGCGCGCCAGCAGCTCGGTGGCGGTGTACACGCGCTCCTTGCCGTCGAGGTCCGTTCCCTTGACGGTGACGCGGGTGGGTCGCGCCGGCGCGCCGCCGTATCCGGGGACCGAGAGGCAGCCCTCCTCTTCGCGCTGCTCGCCCTCCTTCTCGACGAACTCGGGATTGACGAGCTTGATGAGCTCCCTGGCGCTCTTGCCCACCGAGAGGTCGATGACGATCACCCTGAGG
Source organism: Acidobacteriota bacterium (assembly GCA_016199625.1). GTDB lineage: Bacteria > Acidobacteriota > Vicinamibacteria > Fen-336 > Fen-336 > JACQGI01. Next base: position 12,428 of record JACQGI010000007.1, read on the forward strand.
GGCACGGCGACCTGGGGCGCCGCGAGACCGATCCCGGGCGCGGCGTACATCGTCTCGACCATGTCCTTCACGAGGGCCGCGACCGAGCCGTCGATCTCCACGACCGGGGCCGATGGCGCGTGCAGCACCGGATGGCCCCACTTCACGATGGGGCGGATCGCCATCTACTCCTCCCGGGGCCGCCGGGAGAGGAACTCCCGCCAGGCCGCCCGCGTGGACTCCAGGTGGGCGAGGAGCTCCGCCAGGGAGTCGCCGCCGAGCTTCTCGAGGAGGGCATCGGCCAGGACGAGGGCGAGCATGGCCTCGGCCACGACTCCCGCCGCCGGCACGACGCACGTGTCGCTGCGCTCGACGGACGCGGTCTGGGGCTCCTTGGTCCGGAGGTCCACGGAGCGCAGCGGCATCAGGAGCGTCGGGATCGGCTTGACCACGGCCTGGGCGCGGATCTCCTCGCCGTTGCTGACGCCCCCCTCGAGACCGCCGGCCCGGTTGCTGCCGCGATGCAGCCCCTGGGCGTCGTCGAACAGGATCTCGTCGTGGAACGACGAGCCGGGCGTCGCCCCCGCCTCGAAGCCCGCCCCGAGGGCCACGGCCTTCACGGCCTGGATGGACATGAGGGCCTGTGCGATCCGGCCGTCGAGTCGCCGGTCCCACTGCGAGAACGAGCCGAGACCGGCCGGGACGCCCCGGGCGACGACCTCGACGACGCCTCCGACGGTGTCTCCCGCGCGCCTCGCCCTGTCGATCTCCGCGACCATGGCGGCCGCGGTGGCGGCGTGGGTGCACCGTACGGGGCTGTCCTCGACGCCGGCCAGAAGCTCCCAGGAGACGAGTGCCGTGGGCAGGGCCGCGGAGCCGATGCGCACGACGTGGCTTCGCACCTCGACGCCGGCCGCCGTGAGCAGGCCGCGGACGAGGGACCCGGCGGCCACGCGCATGGTCGTCTCGCGAGCGCTCGCCCGCTCGAGGACGTTGCGCAGGTCGTCGGTGAGGTACTTGAGGGCGCCGGCCAGGTCGGCGTGCCCGGGACGAGGGTGCCGGAGCGCGCGCCGCCGCCGCGCTTCGGGCGGCTGCGGGTCGGGGGACATGACGTCGCTCCAGTTCTCGTGGTCGCGGTTGCGGACGACGAGCGTCACCGGACCGCCGAGGGTTCTCCCGTGACGCACGCCGGAGAGGATCTCGACCGCGTCGGTCTCGATCTTCATCCGCCCGCCGCGCCCGTAGCCGCCCTGCCGGCGGCGGAGGTCCGCGTCGATGGCCGACCGGTCCACGTGCACGCCTGCCGGCAGGCCCTCGACGACCACCGTGAGGGCGGGGCCGTGGGACTCTCCGGCGGTGAGAAAGCGCAGCATCGGAAGGGGCGAGACTAGGGCAGGCCCCAGGGCCTGTCAAGAACGCCGAGGCGCGATGCCAGTCCCGGGTCCTGAGACACTCGGCTTTGTGTCACACCGCCCCCGTCCGTCCCGGCGTGGGGCGGATAGTCTCCCGCCCTCGACCGGGAGGCCAAGGACATGTGCTCCGTCGTGCCGACACCGCCGCGCGCCCTCTCGCGCGGCCCCCTTCACCAGGACGAGGTCCGGGCGTCGCTCTCCGAGGGGCGGCACGCCGATGCCCTCGAGGCCCTGCGCCAGCTCCGCCGCTCGCGTCTCGGAGCCGAGGCGGTGAGCCTCGCTCTCCAGGAGGCCGAGGCTCTCTTCGGGCTGCTGCGCTTCCGCGACGCCTTGGGCGTGGCCACGCGTGCGCTGCGGAGGCGCCCGGTGGACCCGGACGTCGCCGCGCGTCTCCGCGTCGTCCGCGGCCACGCCCTCTGGCTCACCGGCCGCGTACGGCCCGGCCGGGCCGAGGTGCTCCGGGGGATCGCCGGGGCTCGGGAGCCGCTCACGCGTGCCCGAGGCTGCGAGGCCCTCGCACTGTTCGCCTGGAAGGAGCAGGACCTCGACGGCGCCCGGCGGCACCTCTCGGCGGCGCGGGCCCTCTACGAGGAGGCGGGGTCCGCCGAGGGGCTCGTACGGGTCCTCGAGAAGGAGGCCCGCGTGCTCCGCGACGCCGGGCGGATCGAGGCGGCGCTGGACGTTCTCGCCCGCCGGATCGAGGCGGCCGCGGCGTCGCCGAGGCTCGACGCCCTGGCGAGCGCCCGCACCGATCGGGGGGACCTTCTCGGCGTCCTGGGCCGGTGGCGCGAGGCGCGCGAGGAACTCGACGAGGCGAGCCGACTGTTCCGCGAGGTCGGTGACCCGCGCGAGATGACCCTGGCCGGCGTGAACCGTGCCGTGCTCGACGTCGCCGAGGGCGACTTGGTCGCCGCCCAGGCTGCCCTCGCCCGGGCCCGGGGAGCCCTCGGTGCCGGCGGCGATCCCCGAGCGGCCGCGGAGATCGAGCTCCTCGTCTCCGACGTCCACCTCGCCGCAGGCGAGCCGGAGGGGGCGGAGCAGGCAGCGGTCGAGGCGCTGAAGCTCTTCGGCCTGGTTCGAGACAGAGTCGGAGAGTCCCGGGCGCGCTTCCGGCGGAGCCACGCCCTCCTCGGCCTGTCGCGTCTCCGTGAGGCGCTGCGCGAGGCGCGCCGCTCGCTGCGCGCGGCGCCGTCCTCGCGCGGTGACCTGCAGGCTCTCGCGGCGCTGGCCATGGGACGCGTGCTGCTCCGCGGCCGGCGCGCAGATGCCGGGGCGGCCTTCGAGCGGGCCATCGCGCTGTGCGGCTTCCCGTCGGGCATCCTGCACGCCGCGCGGCTGGGCCGCGCGATCGCCGCCGGCGTGCGCCGTGGCGACGAGGAGGTCGAGCGCATCGTCCGCTCTCTGGAGATCTGGGGCGACCGGCGCCTGTTGTCTCTCTGCCTCGGCGACGTCGCGTGTCTCCTGGGGCCGGAGGGCGGGCCGCGGGCGCGCGCGACCGTGAGGGCCGTGCCCGACCACCGATCCGACGCGCTCGTCGAGGCCGCCGTGGCCCTCACTGCCGACGGCGAGTGGAGCGCGCTCTGGGCCGCCGCCGTGCGGGCCGTCGAGCCGTTGCTCCCGTGGTCCCGCGCCGTCCTCGTCGACGAGCCGGCCTGGGAGCTGCGGTCCGGGAGCGCGGCCCCGGGCCTCGCCCCGGAAGCCGATCTCGCCCGTGAGATCGTGCGGACGTGCCGCGGGCCTGCACGTCTCGACCTCCGTCGGGACCCCGCGTGGCGGCGCCATCCCCAGCGGGTGCTCCACCGGCTCGGCGAGGCCCTGGTCGTTCCCGCGGGTGAGGGCGGCGCGTTCTATCTCGAGCGGCGGGATGGCGCGCCCGGCTTCGGCGAAGGGGACCTGGTCCTGGCGGCGCACCTCGGCAGGCTCCTCGGGGGCCGCCGGCCGGCGTGCGTTGCCGCAGAGCCGCCGGACGCGCGCGCGGCGTTCCCCGGGATCGTGGGGCGTTGCTCCGGCATGGCGTTGCTGTTCGACCAGATGAGCCGCGTGGCCGCCTCCGAAGTCACGGTCCACGTCTCGGGCGAGACCGGCACGGGCAAGGAACGGGTGGCCCGAGCGCTCCACGAGCGTTCCGCGCGGCGCGCCCGGCCCTTCGTGGCGCTCAACGCCTCGTCGCTCTCCGACGAGCTGTTCGAGGCCGAGATGTTCGGCCACACGCGGGGAGCGTTCACCGGCGCCGTCGCTCCTCGCGAAGGGCACGTGGCTGAAGCCGAGGGCGGGACGCTGTTCCTCGACGAGGTCGCCGACCTGACGCCCCGCGGCCAGGCGAAGCTGCTGCGATTCCTCGGCGACTTCGAGTGCCGCCGCCTCGGCGAGAGCGTCACCCGTCGGGCCGACGTCCGTGTGCTGACCGCCGCCAACGCCGACCTCCGCGAGCGCGTGCGCGCGGGGGCCTTCCGCGAGGACCTGATGTACCGGCTGACGCCCCTGACCCTGTCCCTGCCGCCGCTGCGGGAGCGGGGCGGCGACATCCTGCTCCTCGCGCGGCACTTCCTGCGGGAGGCGGCTGCCAGCGAGGGCCGCCCCGCGCCCGTTCTTTCGAGCGAGGCGGGGCGGGCGCTCGAGGGCTACGCGTGGCCCGGCAACATCCGCGAGCTCGAGAACGAGATGAAACGACTCGTGGTCCTCGGGGGGCGCGGCCCGATGAGGTGCCAACACCTGTCCCCCCGGATCGCGGCGGCGATGGAGACACCGCGGGGATCGGGTCCGCTCCGCGAAGCCGTAGCCGCTTTCGAGCGGGAGCACATCGTCCGCGCGCTCGGCGTCAACGGCGGAAACCGGGCCCGCACGGCGCTGGCGCTGGGCCTCACGCGCCAGGCCCTCCTCGGGAAGATGAAACGCCTGGGGGTCTGACCGTCAGCCGCGGTCGGCGACGAGGCCGGCGTGGAGGCGGAGGACGGCGTCGGCCACTCGCGCCTCGTCGATCAGGACGCTGATTCGGAAGCTGGACGTGGAGAGCCCCATGACGCGCGTCCCGGCATCGCCCAGGATTGCGAGCACGCGCCGCACGTTGAGGAAGCGCGCGTTGATCCCCGTTCCGATGGCCGACACCGCGCCCACGCCCTCGGTCAAGCGCACGTCTGCGCCGAACCGCGCCGCGAGCTCCTCCTTGAGCCGCGGGAAGTCGTGTAGGTTCTCGAGGGACAGGACCAGGGACGCCCGGCCCGCACCCACGGGGGATTCTTCGAAGAGGATCTGCTTCCCACCGACCTCCCTCTCGTCGAGGAGGTCGAGGAGGGCCGCCACGGATCCTCCCGCCTCGGTCGAGAGGCGGACGAGGCCCGTCTCGCTGGCGACGCCCACGACACGCCCCGGCGCTCGCGGCGGGGACTTGCGCACGACGGTCTCCCCGCCGCCTCCGCGGGTCGCCCGGGCGTAGAGGGCGATGCCACGCTCCTTGGCGAACTCCACGGCCTGGGCGTTCAGCACCTTCGCGCCGGACTCGGCGAGCTCCTGCATCTCCTCGTACGAGAGCTCCGCGATGCGCCGGGCGTCGGGGACGACGCGAGGGTCGGCGGAGTAGACCCCATCCACGTCGCTGTAGATCTCGCACGCCTCGGCGTCGAGGGCCGCCGCGAGAGCCACCGCCGTGGTGTCCGAGCCGCCGCGCCCCAGCGTCGTGACTTCCTTCTTGTACGAGACGCCCTGGTATCCCGCCACGATGACGACGCGGCCGCGGGCCAGCTCGTCCTGCACCCGGTAGGGCCGGACCTCCACGATCCGGGCGTTCGCGTGGGCGTCGTTGGTGATGATGCCGGATTGCGAGCCGGTGAAGCTCACGGCGGGCACGCCCCGGGCGTTCAGGGCCATGGAGAGCAACGCCATGGAGATGCGCTCCCCGGCCGTGAGGAGCATGTCGAGCTCGCGGCGCGGCGGGTTCTCGGTGACCCTTCTCGCGAGGGCCAGGAGCTCGTCGGTCGTGTCGCCCATGGCGGAGACCACGACCACGACGTCCTTGCCCGATGACCGCGTGGCCGCGACCCGGTCGGCCACCTTCTGGATGCGCTCGACGCCGGCGACGGAGCTGCCTCCGAACTTCTGGACGATCACACCCATCGCGCGAGTAAGTATATGCTGCGGGCGAATGTCGGCGGCCTCCGCGAAGCTCGGCACGTGGCAGAGCCTCCGCACGGTCGCCGCGAGCTGGCGTCTCGGCTCGGTGGCGCTGCTGTCGTTCTCCTCGGGCCTGCCCCTGGGCCTCGTCTGGCTCGCGGTGCCCGCGTGGATGACTCAGGTCGGCGTCGACATCAAGGTCGTCGGCCTCTTCACCCTCGCCCAGGCCCCCTGGACGTTCAAGGTCCTCTGGGCGCCCCTCATGGACCGCTATCCGCTCCCGTTCCTGGGGCGGAAGCGGGGCTGGGTGTTCCTGAGCCAGGTCGCACTGCTCGGCCTCGGTGTGTGGCTGGGGGTGGCCGCCGATCCGCCGGTGCCGATCGGGCTGGTGGCGCTGCTGTGTCTCGCGACGGCCTTCGCCTCGGCCACCCAGGACATCGCCTACGACGGCTATACGGTGGAGGTGCTGCGCCGCGAGGAGCAGGGTGTGGCGGTCGGCGCCCGTGTGGCTCTCTACCGCGCCGCGATGTGGGTGGCTGGTCGCCTCGCGATCACCGTCGCGGGTTGGACTTCGTGGGCCGTCGTCCATCTCGGTCTGGCTCTCCTGTATCTGCCCACTCTCGTCGTGGCGCGCTTCGCCCCGGAGCCGGAGGCGCCCGCGCAGGCGCCCCGCACGCTCCGCGAGGCCGTGTGGGAGCCGTTCGTGGGGCTCCTGGCGCAGCACCGCGCCCTCGAGATCCTCTCGTTCGTCGTCCTGTACAAGCTGAGCGACAACCTCACGCAGGCGCTGACGGGGCCCTTTCTCCTCAAGACGGGGTTCAGCACCGTGGACGTGGGTGTGGCGAGCGGCACCATCAGCCTCGTGGCGATCGTCGCGGGCACGTTCCTGGGCGGCATCCTCACCCAGTCCCGAGGCCTCGGACCCGGGCTTTGGATCTCGGGACTCCTCCAGGTGTTCTCGAACCTGGGCTACGCCGCCGTCGCGGAGGTGGGGGTGAACCGGCCGCTCATGTATGCCGCGCAGGGCTTCGAGTACGCGACGACGGGGATGGGCAACGGCGCCTTCGGCGTGCTGCTGCTCCGCCTCACGGAGAAGCGCTTCTCGTCCACGCAGTACGCCCTCCTCTCGACCCTCTTCTCCGTTCCGCGGGTTCTGGCGGGCCCCGCCGCCGGGGTCCTGGCGGACGCGATCGGCTGGCGGGACTTCTTCGTGTCGACGCTGATCTTCGGCGTCCCGGGCCTCGTGATGCTCCAGCGCTTCGTCCCCTGGGGCGTCCGCGACGTGGAGTTCCACCTTCCCGAGCCGCGCGCGGGCCGTCCCCTCCGGCGGCGCGGCCTCCTCCTGCGGTCGCTGGCCGTCGGCGTCGCGAGCTGGGCCGTGCTGGTCCTCGCCGCAGCGGCCGTCGCGGCGGCGAAGGCCTTCCGACAGGGACGGGGCTTCGACCTGTGGTCGCACGTCGCCGCGCTGCTCGCCCCAGGCACGCTCGAGGCGTGGGTCACAGTGGCCGGCGTCGTGTCCCTGGGGTTCATGATGACGCTGGGCGCCGCGGCGGCGCTCGCGGCGCGGCGAGGGCTCGCGCCCCGGGAATAGCCCGCAGGCCGGCGGCGTAGAATGGGACGGGGAACCCCGGAGGGACCTGCGGTGTCCAAGCCGTCGAGGGTCGGCGCGGAGGTCGTGATGGCCTCGGGGGAAGTGGCGCTGCGGTCGACGGAGACGTTGGCGGCGGGCCCTTCCGCCGAGAGCGGCCTTCTGGAGCAGTGCCGCCGGGGCGACGCGCAGGCCTTCGCCCGGCTCGTGGCGATCCACGAGGCCATGGTCTACAACCTGGCCGTGCGGATCCTCGGGGACACCGAGGAGGCGAGGGACCTCGCGCAGGACGTCTTCCTGCAGGTCTACCGGACCCTCGGACGCTTCGAGGGCCGGAGCACCCTCAAGACCTGGATCTACCGCATCGTGGTGAACCAGTGCCGCAACCGACAGCGCTGGTGGCGGCGGCGGCGACGCGACCGATCGTGCCCCATCGAGGACCTGTCGCCTGCCGACGAGGCGCGGGTCCAGTCGGGGGCCGAGCCGGACGGACCCTACGAGGCCGTGGAGCGGCGCGAGCGGACGCGACGGGTGCAGGAGGCGCTCCTGGGCCTGAGCTTCGACCACCGCGCGATCCTGCTCCTGCGGGAGGTGGAATGCCTGTCGTGCGAGGACATCGGCGAGGCGCTGGGGGTCCCGGAGGGCACGGTCAAGAGCCGGCTGGCCCGGGCCCGGGAGGCCCTGCGGCAACGTCTCGCGCCACTCCTCGACGGGGAGGGTCGCACATGAGCTGCCGCCGCGTCGTTCGCCGGCTGTCGGCGTACCTGGACGGCGACCTCCCCGCCGTCGAGGCGCGCGCGGTCGCGGCTCACCTCGGTGGCTGCCCGGAGTGCTCCGCCCGCTGGCGCTCCCTGCAGGGCGCGGTGGCGAAGCTGGGTGCGCTGCCGCGGCTGACGCCGTCGGAGGCGGTGGTCGCGCGCGTGATGGACCGGCTGGAGGTGGAGAGCCGGGGCCCGGGTCTGGCCCTGCTCTTCCGGCCCTTCTGGGCGGCGCGGCCGCTCATCCTCCCGAGCCTCGTCCCGGCCGCGCTCGTCCTCGTCTCCGTGCTGGCGGGCATCGTGGCGCTCCAGCAGGATGGCCAGCGTCCGGCCACCGTTGCGCAGCGCGGCGAGCAGTGGGACCGGCGGCTGCCCCCCTCGGGCACCGAAGGCAACCCCCTCTTCCCGTCGGCGGGCGTGAGCGTGCCGCGGATCCGCTCGCGTGGCGTCCTGCCCGACGATGCCCTGGCGGCGATGGGGGAGGACTCGCTGTTCATCGAGACCGTGGTGGCGCGGGACGGGAGCGTCTCGACGATCACGCTCCTCGACGGAGACTCCGAGCGCGCCCGCCCGCTCCTCGACGCGCTGCGGAGCGATCGCTTCGAGCCCCCGCGCTATCGCGGCCGGCCCGTGGCCGTGAGCATCTACCGGCTCATCAGCCGCATGGAGGTCCGGGCGCCGCTGACCTAGGGAGAAGGGCAGCCTTCAGCTCCTCGGCCGTCTAGCATTCACCAGCCTTCGGCGCCGACAGCAGGACGAGGACGTCGTCCACGGCGAGGTCCTGTATGCGGCCGCTGCTAGCGCGGAGGACCCGTACGCGGGGGCCGACGGGCGCCCAGACCTCGGGATCGGTCGGACCGAAGAGCGCCACGGTGGGTGCGCCCCAGGCAGCGGCGAGATGGCTGACGCCGGAGTCGTTGCCGACGTACGCGCCGGCTCGTGCGAGGACCGCTCCGAGCACTCGCGGCGGTAGCTCGCGCGCGAGGACGGCGCGCGGCAGCTCGCGCAGGGGCCCACCGGCCGTCTCGGCCGGGCCCTCGATCAGAAGCCAGGGACGCCCACCGGAGAGCGCTTCGACGAGCGCGGCGAAGCGCCGCTCCGGCCAGTTCTTCGGAGCCGAGCCGCTGCCGGCATGGACGGCGAGGAACTCCTCGGGGAGACCGTCGAGCCACGGGCGCGCCGCCGAGTCCTCCTCCCGCGTCGGCGCCTGGCAAGGCGGCGCGACGACGGACGCGCCGAAGTCGGTGACCGGCCGCGCCAGCCAGTCGGACGCGTGCCCCGCCACCGGGAGCGGATCGTGGACGACCACGCGCGTGACGAGGGCCGCGAGGCTGCGCGGGATCGCGGCGTTGCGCGTGTAGGCGACCGCGGCGTCGAAGGTGGCGAGCTGCTGCCGCAGGGCCCCCGGGGGGACGCCGGCGGCCGTGAGCAGCGAGGCCACGTCGGCCCGATCCCAGGGAAGCAGCGTGCCGACGTCGGCCGGCCCGCGTCCGACGAGAGCGGCGCCCGGCGCAACGGGAGCCAGAAGGCCGACGGTGTGCCCGGCGGTGCGCAGCGACGCCACCGCCCGGCGCAGGAGCAGCACGTCGCCGAGGGCGCCCGCCCGGACGACGAGGACGTTCAGGGCTGCCAGCTCACGGCAGCTCGACGCGCGCGGTCGAGACGTTGCCCAGCTGATCCGTGGCCCGCACGACGAGGATCCGCGGGCCCGTTCCGTCCCCGGGGACGATCTCGTAGGTCTCCTCGAGAGCGTCGTTGATGCCGTCCAGGGGATGGACCTCCTGCCAACGCCCGCCGTCCACGGAGAACTCGACCCTCCGGATCGTGCTGCTGTCGTCTCGGGCCACGGCGCGCACGCGCGCCGGCTTCTTCGCGGCGAGCAGGGCGGTCACCGTGGGGGGTGTGTTGTCCACGTCGAACGGCAGGCTCTCCTTCTCCCCGGCGAGGGCCAGGCTTTCCGGGTTTCCGGGAGAGTCCCGCGCCGTGACCTTGACGACGTAGCGTCCGTTGGGCACGGTCGAGGTGTCCCACGCCAGCACCGCGTCCGCCAGTCCCTTCCGCAGGGGCCGGAACCGCGGGTCCTGGACGGTGCGGTAGGAGACGTCGTAGACGAGGGTGTCGGCGTTGGGGTCCTCGGCCTTCCACGAGAAGGTCTGGATGCCCTTCTGGTACAGGCGCCGGCTGTAGGCCGTCGCCGGTGGCAGACCCGGCGGCCGCTGGGCCGCGGCACCGGGGCGCGGCTCCGGGCTCTCGCCGGGCTCGAGGCCCAGGATCTCGATCTCGCCGGTGAGGGAGAGGGGCTTCTGGAACACTTCGCCCGGGGGATGAACCGTGACCGTGGTGACCTGCGGCCGCAGGTTGCGCTGGAGATAGGCCACCGCCGCGGCGTCCAGGACGGGAGACGTGCCGGCCTTCCCGACGAGGGTCGCCCGCAGCTGGAGGAAGCGAGCCCGCTCGCTGGTGACGGGGTCTCCGTCCTTCTGTGCGTACGCGGCGGACCAGCCCGACCACGTGGAGTCCGGGGTTCCGGTGTTCCCGCTGCGGGTCTGGACCTGAACCTCGGTCCCTTCGGAGACGGCCGCCTCCCACCGCAGGCGTCCCCATGTGGACACGGTCTCGGTGTCCTTCACCTTGGAAACGAAGGTGCCACGCTCACCCGCCCCCGATCCGAGGAGGTGGAGCTTGCCGGGGTTCGAAGTGGCGAGAGCCAGGTCCTCTCCCGCCTGGAGGGCCGTGACCTGCTCGGCGGGGAAGGAGGCGACCATGGTCCAGGTGCGGTCGTTCCGCAGGCGATAGAGCTTCCCCTTGTCGCCGGTGCCGACGTACGCGCCGTCCTCCGCCGCTGCGAGGCTGTGGGGCATGTCCTCCGCGGAGGACCAGAGCGTGTCGATCTCACCCGTGGGCAGGATGCGGATCACGGCGCCCTTCATGGCCCCCGGACGCGGCGCTTCCGCGACTCGCGGCGCCGGAGCGGGAACGGGTCCCCCGGGCGGTGAGACGACGAAGGCCTCGGTGACGGTGACCTCGCCGCCCATGGCGATCGGGGGGACGGGAACCATCGGCGCGGGGGCGCGCGAGGGCTCCTGCTTCTCCTTGCCGTCCACCAGTGCCGCGAAGAGGCTGCCCTCGCGGCCGACCGCCAGGGCCTTGACCTCGCGGAAGGGTGCGTCGTGGAGGACGAAGACCTTCCCCGCGGCGTCGATCCGATAGACGATGCCGTCTGGCGAGCTGCCGGCGTAGACGTTCCCTTTGCCGTCCACGGCGAGGGAGACGACGTGCGCTTCGCTGGAGGCGAGCAGGATCTCTCCCTTGCCCTTCGCGTCCACGCGGTGGACCTTGCCCTCGAGGCCGGTGGCCACGAGGAGCCGGTCCTCGCCGTCGAAGGCTAGGGCCCAGACGTACTTGTCGGCCGGGTCGTAGAACGTCTCCGCCTTGCCCTCCTCGTCCACGACGTACACGCGCCCGTCGGGTGCGGTGCCCACGTAGACGCGTCCGTCCCGCCCCACGGCGAGGGCGTGGACCTCGAGCTCCGTGGCATCGTAGAAGACCGTGGCCTCCCCGTCGGCGATGCGGAAGACCCTGCCCTCGTTCCCCGTTCCCGCGTACACGGCCCCCTTGCCGTCCCGCACCACGCACCAGACCTGCGGCGACTCGACGTCGTGGAGGAGCCGCATGGCCGGCGCGAGGCGCACACGGCCCTCCGAGTCCACCGAGAGGCCCTCGGTATCGCCCTCGAGGAACTCCCGCGCCCCCTCGATCCGCCAGAACTGCGGCTGGGACGCCTGTGACGGGACGGCCGCGGCGAGCAGCACGGCCGCGAGGACGGGTCGCAGGAGCATGGAGCCTCCGAAGGGGGATGGTGCCGGTCTCGACCTCACCGCTCGACGGTGAGGGAGAGGGTACGCGATCCGCTGACGGCGTAGTCGGTGGGAAGGTCGAAGTCCCAGACCGACGCGGTGCGGATGGGAATGATGCTCCCGCCCTGGTCCGGGGAGCCCAGGACCGACAGCACCGAGGGCGGCAGGGACTGCATGTACTCACCCGCCACGATGGCGCCCTCGTCGCTGCGGAGCAGCCGGGCGTACACGTGGCTGTTGCGGCGCAGCCCGTTGATCGCGCGGATCAGCTGGTCCAGGTCGCGGGGGACGAAGGGCTGCCGCATCTCCCGCTGCTCGAGGGCCGTCAGGGCGCTCGCGTCGGCCACCAGGAGGGTGTAGATCCCCGGCGACGCGGTCGCGGGAATCGTCACGGGGATCGTCTCGGTCCGGGCCTCGCCGCGGTAGGTGCGCAGCATCATCTTCAGGGTGACGAGGGACCCGGGGCGGACGGGCCCGGCACGCTCGAGCCAGGCGCGCTCGAGGGTCGCGCTCTGGACCGTCTCGTGGGAGGAGACGTCCACTTCCACCTGCTCCACCGTGACCCGCTCGAAGTCGTTGGACATGAGGTACGCCAGGGGGGCCGCGACGAGAGCCGATGCCTGGAGCGCCGGCTGGTCGTGGGCGAAGAGGTCCTCCACGCGGACCTCGCGCCGCTTGTCCTCGCGAGCGGGGCCCGCGAGGCTCACCTTCGCATCCACCTGGATCGTCGACGTCCCGAAGGCGCGCTCGTTGGCCTGGAGCACGGAGAGGAGGGACACGAAGGTGAGGACGGGGCTGAAGAGTTCGTCCTCGACGATCCGGAAGCCGTACTGTCGCTCCTGCCCACGGCTCGTGGTGAGCTTCACCGAGACCGGAATCATCCGCGGCGTGCGACCGAGACGCCCGGCGATGGCCGTGGTGCGATCCTGGTCCATGGTCCCCACCGCCTCCAGGGCCGTGCTGATCTTCCAGGACTGGTACAGGCTCGGAAAGACCGAGAAGACGTAGGCCTTCTTCATCGGGAACTGTGTGGGGCCCAGGTTGTAGAACGGATGGCCGAAGGCGTAGACGCGGTCCTTGTCGATGTGGGTGATGGTGCCCGTGACCGACAGGTCCAGATCCCCCTCGATGAGGGAGACGCCGACGGCGCCTCCGGGCTGCAGGTCGGGCAGGGTCTCCGGGAAGGGGCCGCCGCGCGCCGTCCCCAGGACGGGCGCGAAGCCCACGCTCCCGAACAGCCCCCGGGCCCATTCGAAGGTCGAGGGGTCGAAGCCGGAGAAGACGAGCGGCAGGGTGAGTGGCGCCAACGTCGCTCCGGTCGGAGCCCCGCGGAGCACGTCGGCCGCGATCGACGGCAGCGGCCGACGGAGCGCGGCCGTCAGGGCCTCCCGGTCGAGGGGCCGTGCGGGTCCGCCGGGACCCAGGGGGGCCGGGAAGCGCGACGAAGCCGCCCGCGGGGCGTCGGTGTTGGTAGCCTCGATCATCTCGCCGATGGGCGTGATGCCCGCGATCGTCTCCTTGGAGAACGGGAAGCCGTAGGCGACGGCCCCCACCAGCTTGCCCTCGATGAACACGGGGCTCCCGCTCATTCCGGCGATGACGCCGGTCTCCTTGAGGGGTCCTCCCTCCAGACGGGCGATGATCATGCTCTGCTTGGGTCCGACCGCGTTCTCCAGCACCCCGAGGACAGAGACCTGGAACTCGTCGATGCGCGTCCCCTCGAAGACGGTGCGGCCCACGCCGGTCATGCCCGGGCGGATCTGGTCCAGGGGCAGGATGTCGGCGACGGTCTGCGCTGTCGCGAGGGAGGGGAGCAGGAGGGCGGCGACGACGGCGGCGGCCCGCGGACGGCTCATCGGCTTCTGAGGCTCCACTGACCTTCGATATTAAGTGGCGCGGGGCGGGTCGTCAACGTCGGGGCCCTTGACGGGCAAAGGACCCGGTCGGTAACATGCGATGCTTTGGCGCCGCGACGCACGGCGCGCGAGGAGGAGAGTGGCCGAAGCTCGAGCCGAAGCCCGATCCGGATCCGTCGTACCGGCCTGTCTGTTCGCCTGGCTCGTCCCCGGGGCGGGGCACCTCTACCTCGGTCGCCGGGGCCGCGCGGGGCTCTTCTTCGGGACCATCGTGGCGCTCTTCGCCCTCGGCGTGACCATGGACGCGAGGCTCGAGCTCCACCTGGGGCTCGACGACCCCCTGGCCTTCGTCATCGGAGTCGGCCAGGTGATGACGGGCCTTCCGTATTTCCTGGCGCGCAGCCTGGGCCACGTGCTCGGAGACGTGAAATCTGCCACCTACGACTACGGGCTGACCTTCACGGCGGTCGGGGGCCTGCTGAACGTCCTCGTGATCCTCGACGTCCACGACATCGCCGTCGGGCGCAAGTCGTGATTCGAAGCCACCTCGTCGCCCTCCTCGTGTTCTCGGCCCTGGTCGGGGCGGTCTTCGCGACCCTGCTGAGGGACGATGCCCGGAGCCGCCTGCGGTTCGGGGCGCTCGTCTTCGCCGCGTTCGTGCTTTCGGCGGTGGTGGCGGGCTGGGTCATGTACCCCTTCCCCAGCTAGGGTGCCGAAGAACCCGATCGGCCTCTGGGGACCCGTGCTGCTCTGGATGGGTGCGGTTTTCGCCGCCTCGGCGCGGTCCGACGTGGGGCCTGCGGCGCTCGTCCCCGACTGGGCGACCCACGGCGCCGCGTACGCCGTCCTGGCCATCCTCACGTGCCGGGCCCTCGGCGGGGGCTTCGGCGCGCCGCTGCCGTCGTCGGCCGCCGTGCTGGCGGTCGCCTTCGCCGTGGCCTACGGCGTGACCGACGAGCTCCACCAGTCCTTCGTGCCGGGCCGCGACGCGTCCGCGGCGGACGTGGGAAAGGACCTCGGAGGGGCGGTGGCCGGCGCCCTCCTTTACCGGCGTGCGGTGGCTCGCGGGGCCCGCGGAAGCGCGCCACGATGAACGTGGGCGGTCCCCTGGGCACACGCGAGGTCGGCCGCGCCATCGCCGCGCGGCTGCGTTAACATGAATGGTTGGAGGAGGCGCGAAGCGACGCGATGAAGCCCGGCACGACGGTCTCCCTGACGCCCGGCAAGCGGGTGCTGTTCCTCACCAAGGACCCCGAGCGCATTCGCAAGCAGCTCCGGGGCGAGATCGACCTCCGCATGGACGACCTGCTGGTCGAGGACCTCCTGGACGACGTCAACACCGACGCCATGACGCCCGCGTGGGCCTGCTTCGACTACCGGCCCGAGGACATCGCCCGCAACGCCTACGCCGGGATCACCATCGACGGCGAGAGGCTCTTCCCCGAGGGCTCGCTCATCGCAGGGAACTTCGAGGTGATCGTCTCGGGCTACCGCAAGGGCGTCGGCTCCTCCCGGGAGACGGCCGTCCAGGCCGAGAAGTGGTCGGGGATCCGGATCGCCATCGCTGCGTCCTTCGCGCCGATCCACGCGCGGAACAACATCGCCCAGGGCGTGCTCATGGGCGACCACGACGCGCTGAGGCGGCTGCAGCGCGGCGAGAGCGTCCCCTTGGCCGACTTCCAGAGGGGCTGGGACTCGATCACCCAGCGGGTGATCGAGCACGGTGGTCTGTTCCCCTTCACGAAGGCCTACGCCCGCGGCGAGGTGCGCCTGCCGGCGCCCACGACGGGTCCGAGGCCGATGACCCTCGCCGAGAAGATCCTGGCCCGGCACGTCGTCGGGGCCGAAGGGCCCGCCTACGTCGAGCCGGGCGACGCCGTCTGCGTGCGCGTGGACGGCGGCTACTCTCACGAGTTCACGACCGCCCAGGTCCACTACTTCCTCGAACAGGAGTACGGGAAGGACTACGCCCTCGCCAACCCGGTCAAGTTCGCCGTCTTCGAGGACCACCTGATCTACGCCGACTCCGTGCCGCGCATGGCCCCGTTCTCGGCGAAGATCCAGCTGCTGCGGGACAAGCAGCGGCTGTTCCAGCGCCACACGGGCGTCCAGGACTTCGCCGCGCGGAACGGGATCTCCCCGGGGATCTGCCACAGCGTCGCCCGCGAACGCATCATCGAGCCCGGGGACTTCATCCAGGCCACCGACTCCCACACCTGCATGGGCGGATCCCTGGGGTCCCTGGCCTACGGTGTGGGGGCCACCGAGTACGCCGCACTGGTGGTGTCCGGCTTCACCTTCGTCGAGGTTCCCGAGACCATCCGGTTCGAGCTGGTGGGGGAGCTGCCGGCGGGATGCGCCGCGAAGGACGTGATGCTCCACATCCTGGCGCACCACGCCAAGGAGCAGGCCACCCTCGACCGGGTCATGGAGTTCGGCGGCCCCGGGCTCCGGTCGTTGTCGCCCGACGAGCGGGCGACCCTCGCCAACATGGCGACGGAATGCTCGGCCAAGGCTGGCGTCGTGGAGGTCGACGACGCGTCGCTCGAGTGGATCGCGGCCCGGCGGCCCGGTGCCGACGTCGAGAGCCTCCGGGCAAAGGTCGCGCTCCCCGATCCGGGCGCGTCCTACGCCGGCGGCGTCCACGTCGTCGACCTCTCGAAGATCCGGCCGATGGTTGCGACGCCGGGCGACACGGCGAAGGGGATCCCCTCGGACCCCACGAACGGCGCGTACATCGACGAGCTCGGCGACGTGCGCATCGACATCGCGTACGGCGGCTCCTGCACGGCGGGGAAGGAGGCCGACCTCGACCAGTACGCCGAGGTCATGGGCGAGGCGCGAGCGGCGGGGCTGCGGGTGAGGGAGGGCGTGGACTTCTACATCCAGTTCGGCTCCGAGGCTGTCGAGGAGTACGCCCGGAGGAAGGGCTACCTCGACGTGTTCCAGAAGACCGGGGTGCGGGTGATCCACCCCGGTTGCGGCGCCTGCATCGGGTGCGGGCCCGGGGTCTCGACCACCAAGGACCAGGTGACGGTCTCCGCCATCAACCGCAACTACCAGAACCGCTCCGGGCCGGGGCAGCTCTACCTCGCGTCACCGCTCAACGTGGCCGCATCGGCCGTGGTGGGGAGGATCGTGGCCTACCGCAAGGGCATGTTCACCGGAAGCGAGGGTCGGTAGGCTACCTCAGCCAGCGGGGGTTGCTGAGGCGGAAGCCGGCGCCGCCGCCGGTGGCGATGGCGCGCCGACCGGAGCCGTCGGGCTGGACGAGGACGAGCGTCGCGTTCCCAGCCGAGTCCACCTCTTCGAACACGATCCCCTGCGGGCCCCAATCCGGGGCGCTCCGGAAGGCCGGCCCGGACGCGACGACACGGGGATCGTCACCGTCCGCCTCGACGGTCATGACGTCCCACGTTCCCTGGCCGGCGTTCCCGGTGCTCGTGAGGCGCCGGAAGACCACGAAGCGCCCGTCGGGGGAGAACGCCGGGGTGGCGTCGCCGCCGACCACGTACGGGGTGCCGACGAGGGTCTCGAGGCCGGGCCCGGGGGCGCCGGTGTCGATGGCGAACTGGTCGGAGCGCGAGAGGAAGACCCAGATCTGCCCCTTGAGCGTCCGGTCGATCCTCTCGAAGACCGCGATGGTGCCCGTGGGGTCGATGCGGGGATGCCGCTCCCGCACGTCCGGGGTGAGCGTCAGGTTGCCGACGTTGGCGCCGTTGCTGTCGGCCCGGAAGAGGTCCTCGACACCGCCCTCGCCCGCGGCGCTGTAGACGATCAACTCGTCGACGGGAGACCAGTCGAGGCCCGCGACGCGGAAGCTCGGTGCGAGCAGCGCGGCTTCGAGGGAGCGCTCGAGGTCCACGAAGAGCAGCGCCACGCCGTCGTCTTCCGTGAGCCGACGGTCTCCGTTGGCGTCGGAGGAGACGCGGCGGACGATCATGCGCTTGCGATCGGGTGCGACCGAGGCCTCGATTTGGTCGCAGGCCGAGTCCTCGCGGTTGCAGGCCGTGAGGCGGGAGAGGCGCCCTCCGTCCAGCTCGAGGGCGTAGACGTCCCGAGGGCTTCCTCCGGTCGACGCATGGGCGTCGCTCGTGAGGACGAGCGAGGCTCCGGCAGGGGGCGTCGCGGTGGCGTTGGGCGTCGCGAACGGGTTCTCGTACTCGGCGCTGCAGGCCGCCTGAAGCGTCGCGAGGACGAGGAGGAGGGAGCGACGCATGACCCGAGTCGGAGCCTAGCCCTGGCCCGCGCAGCAAGTCAAGGCCGTGCTATAATCTGCGGTCTTTTTCCGTCCCGCGGCGGACTCAAGGAGCAGAGGTTCTCATGGCTGACGATGTCGTGATCCTGGGCGGCGCGCGCACGCCCATGACGGAGTACGTCGGAGCCCTCGAGGGCGTCTCGGCGCTCGAGCTGGGGGCCCACGCAGCCCGAGGGGCGCTGGACCGGACCGGCGTCCAGGCCGCCTGGGTCGACCACGTCGTGATGGGCAACGTGCTCCAGACCTCGGGCGACGCGATCTACGGGGCGCGCCATGTGGGGCTCAAGGCGGGCGTGCCCGTCGAGGTTCCGGCGCTCACCGTCAACCGCCTGTGCGGCTCCGGGATGCAAGCCGTGGTCTCGGCTGCGCAGATGGTCCGGCTGGGTGAGATCCGCCTCGCACTGGCCGGCGGCACCGAGAACATGACCCAGGCGCCCCACGTGATTCGCGGGGCACGCGCGGGGTTCCGCCTGGGCGAGGGCAAGCTCGAGGACTCGCTGATGGTGGCGCTCCTCGACACCCACTGCGGCCTGTACATGGCGCAGACCTCCGACAACCTCGCCCGCCAGCACGGCATCACACGCGAGGCCATGGACGCCTACGCCCTGCGGAGCCAGAAGGCGGCTGCGTCCGCCCTCGAGCGCGGCGTCTTCAGGGAGGAGATCGTCCCCGTCGCCGTGGGCCAGGGGAAGAAGGCGACCACCGTGGCCCAGGACGACCACCTGCGCCCCGACACGACCCTCGAGGGCCTCGCGGCCCTTCGGCCGGCGTTCGGCAAGGACGGTCTCGTGACCGCCGGCAACGCGAGCGGGATCGTGGACGGCGCCGCGTGCCTCGTGGTGGCCGGTCGCGAAGAGGCGAAGCGGCGCGGGATCGCGCCGCTCGCCCGCATCGTGTCGTGGGGGTTCGCCGGTGTGCCGCCGGAGATCATGGGCATCGGTCCCGTGCCGGCGTCGAAACGGGCCCTCGAGGCCGCGGGCCTCTCGGTCGAGGACATGGACGTCGTCGAGGTGAACGAGGCCTTCGCCGGGCAGTACCTGGCCGTCGAGAAGGAGCTGGGCCTCGACAGGGAGAGGACCAACGTGAACGGCGGCGCGATCGCCCTCGGGCACCCTCTCGGCGCCACGGGGGCGCGGCTGCTGCTCACCGTCGCCCTCGAGCTGCGCCGGCGCAAGGGAACCTACGGCCTGGCCACGGCCTGCATCGGCGGCGGCCAGGGCATCGCCGTCATCATCGAGCGCGAGCAATAGCAGGAAGGAGTTCGGAAAGATGGCCATCAAGACCGTCGGCGTCGTCGGCTGCGGCCTCATGGGCTCGGGGATCGCCCAGGTGTGCGCCGAGGCCGGCTATCGCGTGATCGTCCGCGAGGTGAGCGAGGACTTCCTGAAGAAGGGGATCGGCAAGATCGAGTCCTTCCTGAAAAAGGGGGTCGAGCGGGGGAAGCTCTCCCCCGAACGGATGAAGGAGGTCATGGGTCGCATCGAGGGGACGACGGACCTCGCGAAGCTCTCCGACAGCGACGTGGTCGTGGAGGCCGTCGTCGAGAGCCTCGACGCCAAGCGCGAGGTCTACCAGGCCCTGGACGCCGCCTGCCCGGCCCACACGATCTTCGCGTCGAACACCTCCTCCCTGTCCATCACGGAGATGGCGGCGTGCACGAAGCGGGCCGACCGCTTCGTCGGGCTGCACTTCTTCAATCCCGTGCCGCTCATGAAGCTGGTGGAGGTCGTCCGTTCCCCCGTCACGTCGGCCGGGGCTTTCGAGACGGCGTTCGAGTTCGCGAAGTCCCTGGGCAAGGTCCCCATCCGAGCCACGGACAAGACCGGCTTCATCGTGAACCGGCTCCTCGTGCCGTACCTCCTCGATGCCATCCGCGCTCTCGAGGAGGGCGTGGGCTCCATCGAGGACGTCGACAAGGGGATGCAGCTCGGCTGCGGCCATCCCATGGGGCCGCTGACGCTCCTCGACTTCGTGGGCCTCGACACGACGTACTACATCGCCGACATCATGTTCGACGAGTTCCGGGAGAAGCGCTTCGCTCCGCCGCCGCTCCTCAAGCGGATGGTCCAGGCGGGGCTCCACGGCCGGAAGACGGGCAGGGGCTTCTACGACTACTCGGCGGAGCCGCCGAAACCCATGGCGGGACTGGTCTAGGGCTGCGGGAGGGACGCTCTTGAGCTTCGAGAACCTGATCGTCGAGACGAAGGACGGCATCGCCGTCGTCACCATCAACCGACCCGAAAAGCTGAACGCGCTGAACGACCGCACCGTGGACGAGCTGGATGCGGCCTTCGCCGCCATCGAGACCGACCCGGCCGTTCGGGGCGTGATCCTCACCGGGGCGGGGGAGAAGGCCTTCGTGGCGGGGGCCGACATCGCGGAGCTGGCCACCCAGAGCCCCGTGGAGGGCAGGGACCGGTCCATCCGCGGTCAGCGAGTCCTCGGCCGCATCGAGCGCCTGGGCAAGCCGGTCGTCGCGGCCGTCAACGGGTTCGCCCTCGGCGGCGGGTGCGAGCTGGCCATGGCGTGCCACGTGCGCATCGCCTCGGAGAACGCGAGGCTGGGCACCCCCGAGGTGAAGCTGGGCATCATGTGCGGCTACGCGGGCACCCAGCGCCTGCCGCGACTCGTGGGCCGGGGTCGCGCCCTCGAGATCCTCCTCACCGGCGAGATGGTCGACGCCCAGGAGGCCCACCGCATCGGCCTCGTGAACCGCGTGGTCCCGAAGGGCGAGCTCCTGGCCGAAGCCGAGGCCCTGCTCCGGAAGATGCTGGCGAACGGTCCAGTCTCGCTGCGGTTCACGCTGGACGCCGTGGGCCGGGGCCTCGAGATGCCCATGGACGAGGCGCAGACCTACGAGGCGACGCTCTTCGGGCTCATCTGCACCACCGAGGACATGGAGGAGGGGACCAAGGCGTTCCTCGAGAAGCGTCCGCCGAAGTTCCAGGGCAAGTGAAGCAGGCGCCGCGTGAGCGCTCGTCGGCACGAGGGCTGCGCGTCGCGCTCTTGCGCGCCGCCTTCAATGCCGGAGTCGTCGACGGGCTCCTTTCGGGGGCCCGGGCGGCGCTCGCGGAGATGGGGGCCGGCGACGGGGACGTCGAGGTGGTGGACGTCCCCGGAGCGTTCGAGCTCCCGCTGGCAGCGAAGGCGGCCGCCCTGTCGGGGCGGTTCGACGCCGTCATCGCCCTCGGGGCGGTGATCCGGGGGGGGACCGACCACTACGAGCACATCGCCCGGGAGGCGGCGTCGGGCCTCGCGGCGGTGGCGCGGGAAACCGGGGTACCGGTGGCCTTCGGCGTGCTCACGTGCGCCACCGAGGCCCAGGCCCTCGAGCGCTCGGGTCCCGGAGAGGACAACAAGGGCGCCGAAGCCGCCCGAGCCGGCGTGGGAATGGTCCACGTGCTGCGATCGCTGAAGAAGAGCCATGGGTAAGAGGACCAAGGCGCGCGAGTGCGCGTTCCAGATGCTCTACCAGTGGGACATCACCCGGGAGCCCATCGACCGGGTGATCGAGGCCTTCTGGCGCGTCCGGAGCACGACCGACGAGACGCGCGGGAGGGCCGAACGCCTCGCCCGCGGCGCCCGACAGCACGTGGAGGCCATCGACGAGGCCGTCACGGCGGCGGCGACGCACTGGCGATTCGACCGGATCGCAGGGGTCGACCGCAACATCCTGCGCCTCGCGACCTATGAGCTCATGATGGAGCCCGAGACGCCCGCGCCGGTGGTCCTCGACGAGGCCGTGGAGATGGCCAAGCGCTTCGGCGAGGCCGACTCGCCGGCCTTCGTGAACGGCGTCCTCGACGGGGTCATGCGGCGGGTGCGTGGGGGCGAAGGCAAGGAGGCGAAGGGTGTCCGAGGGGCGTGATCCCGAAGGGGCGCAGGGCCGCGTGGGGCCCGAGGTTCCCGTGGAGGGATGGCCGGCCGAGTCCGCACAGCGCCTCGCCAAGGCGCGGGCGCTGAGGGCCCACGACGTCGACCCGTATCCGACGCGTTTCGAGCGGCGCCAGACGTTCACCGAGATCATCGCCGCCCACGGCGGAAAGAGCCTCGAAGAGCTCGAGGCGGCCTCGCAGGCTGTGCAGATCGCCGGGCGCGTGATGCTCAAGCGGCCGATGGGCAAAGCCTCCTTCGCGACGCTCTCGGACGGCGAGGCGCGCCTACAGGTGTACCTGCGCCTCGACGACCTCGGGGAGCGCGCCTACAGGCTCTTCGAGGACCTCGTGGACCTCGGGGACTTCATCGGCGTGGCCGGCACGGTGATGCGGACCCGGAAGGGCGAGCTGTCGGTCCAGGCCAGGACGCTCACCTTCCTCTCGAAGGCGCTGCTCCCGCCGCCCGAGAAGTGGCACGGCCTCCAGGACGTCGAGGCACGCTACCGCCAGCGGTACGTGGACCTCGTGGCCAACCCCGAGGTCCGGAAGGTCTTCGTGAAGCGCAGCGCGATGGTCTCCGAGATGCGGCGCTTCCTGGACGTCCGGGGTTACGTCGAGGTCGAGACGCCGATGATGCAGCCCATTCCCGGCGGCGCCCTCGCCCGTCCCTTCAAGACCCACCACAACGCCCTGGGGATCGACCTCTACCTCCGCATCGCGCCGGAGCTGTACCTCAAGCGGCTGGTGGTCGGGGGCATGGAACGGGTCTACGAGATCAACCGGAACTTCCGGAACGAGGGGATCTCCTCGATGCACAACCCCGAGTTCACCATGCTGGAGTTCTACACGGCGTACTTCGACTGTCGGGACGTCATGGCGATCACCGAGGAGCTGGTCGCGGCCGCGGCCCACCGGGCGCTGGGGGAGGGGTTGGCGGCGACCTACAAGGGGCGCGGGATCTCGTTCGATCGACCCTTCAAGCGCGTGAGGATGACCCAGGCCGTCGCGGATGTCGCCGAAGAGCAGGGATGGGGGATCGACGAGGCCGGAATCGCCGATCCCGTCGGCCTCGCGGACTGGCTGCGGTCGGCGCCACGACCCTCGAAGGTGACGCCCGGATCGAAGGACTTCGAGATGTTCTCCCTCGAGATCTCTTGGGCCAAGCACGGCGGGCTCTCCCATGGAAACCGCGTCGCGCAGCTTTTCGAGGTCTTCGTGGAGAGGCGGTGGGATCCCGAGACGACGCGGCTCTGGGAGCCGACCTTCGTGGTCGACTACCCGGTCGACATCTCCCCACTGGCCAAGGTCCATCCGGACCGTCCCTCGGTGGCCGATCGCTTCGAGCTCTTCGCCGCCGGCATGGAGATCGCCAACGGCTTCTCCGAGCTCAACGATCCCCTCGAGCAGCGCCAACGATTCCTCGACCAGATCGGCCGGCGGGAGAAGGGCGACGAGGAGGCCCACCTGATGGACGAGGACTACGTCCGGGCCCTGGGGCACGGGTTGCCCCCGACGGGCGGTTGCGGCGTGGGGATCGACCGCCTGGCCATGATCCTGACCGACTCGCCCTCGATCCGGGACGTCATCCTCTTCCCCCACATGCGCCCCGAACGATAGCGCCTGATGCCCTTCGAGCTGCGCATCGCCCTCCGGTACCTGACGGCGCGGCGGAAGCAGGCCTTCATCTCGGTGATCTCGGCGATCTCGATCCTCGGGGTGTCGGTGGGCGTGATGGCTCTCATGATCGCCCTCGGCCTCATGACGGGGCTGCAGGGTGAGATCCGGTCGCGCATCCTGGGGACGACGGCCCACCTGAGCATCTTCCCGAGCCAGGGCGGCGACTTCGAGGACTACCGCCAGGTCGTGGCGTCGGTCCGGCGGATGCCCCGCGTCCTGGGCACCGCGCCGGCCTTCTACTCCAAGGGGCTCCTGACGAGCGCGACGGGCTCGGCCGTGGCGACCCTCAAGGGGATCCGGCCATCGGAGGAGCGGACCGTGACCGAGCTCGGCTCACAGGTGGAACCCGAGGGCGGTTTCGAGGCCCTCGAGGTCCCCGGCGAGGCGCTGCCGCCGATCCTCCTGGGTCACGACCTCGCCGTGACGTTGGGGGTGGCCGCGGGGGACGTCGTCACCGTCACGTCGCCTCGGGGGCGGCTGTCGCCCATGGGCGTGCTCCCGCGCGTCGCGAAGCTCCGCGTCGCCGGCACCGCCAGGACCGGCCTGTACGAGTTCGACTCGGCCTGGGCCTACGTCCCCCTGGAGACGGCGCAGCGGCTCTTCGGCGATGGCGAGCAGGCCACCCTCGTGGAGGTGCGGGTGGACGACATCTACGCCGTCCGCGACCTGGCCCGCGACCTCCTCGCGCGCCTCGGCGAGGGGTACATCACGACGGACTGGATCCAGATGAACGCGAGCCTCTTCTCGGCCCTCTGGCTGGAGAAGACCGTCATCGCCATCACCATCGGCCTCATCGTCATGGTGGCCGCCCTCAACATCGTCGCGACGCTGATCCTCATGGTCATGGAGAAGCACAAGGACATCGCGATCCTCGTCTCCATGGGAGCGTCCCGCGGCGCCATCACGCGCATCTTCGTGCTGCAAGGGACGGTGATCGGGGCCGTGGGGACGCTCGCCGGCGGGGTCCTCGGCTGGGCCGTGTGCCGGCTCTTCGACCATTACCGGCTGATCCGCGTGCCCGTGGACGTCTACCAGATCGCGTACGTGCCCTTCGAGCTGGTGCCCCTCGACGCGGCGGTGGTGGTCGTGGGGGCGCTGCTCACCTGCTTCCTGGCCACGATCCATCCCGCCCGGGGCGCCGCCCGCCTCGATCCCGCCGAGGCCCTGAGGTACGAATGACGGCGCCCCTCCTCGTCGCGTCGGGGGTGGTCAAGGGCTACCGCACGGCGGCGGGCTACGTTCCCGTGCTGCAGGGCCTCGACCTCGAGGTCGCCGCGGGGGAGATGCTCGCCATCACCGGCGCGTCGGGGGTCGGCAAGTCCACGCTGCTCCACGTCCTGGGGACGCTGGATCGCCCCGAGGCAGGGACGGTGCGCGTCGGAGCGGAGGACGTCTTCAAGCTGGCCGAGGTCCAGCTCCGGGAGTTCCGCAACCGGACCCTCGGCTTCGTCTTCCAGTTCCACCACCTTCTTCCCGAGTTCACCGCTCTCGAGAACGTCATGATGCCGGCGCTGATCGCGCGACGGCCCGAGGCCGAGGCCCGCGAGCGCGCCCGCGCGCTGCTCGACGAGCTCGGCCTCGGCCACCGCGGCCACCACCGGCCCGGCGCGCTGTCGGGGGGCGAGCAGCAACGCGTCGCCGTGGCGCGGGCCCTCGTCCAGTCGCCGCGGGCGCTCCTGGCCGACGAGCCCACCGGGAACCTCGACAAGGACACGGGTGAGCGCTTGCACGACGTGCTCCGGCGGATGAACCGCGAGAAGGGGATCACGGTCGTGGTCGTGACGCACAACGAACGGCTCGCGGGAGCGTGCGACCGGGCGCTGCGCCTCGAGGGGGGCGGCCTGCGCCCGGACGGCGGCGGAGGCGGAGGGTCCAGTCTTGACCCCGCTCTGAAGAGGGCGTAGCCTCCGGCCGATCGGCTTCTCGGCAGGCCGACGGCGGGCCGAGGTGGCGAATTGGCTCACGACCCTCCCTCCCCGGATCCCTCCCTCCACGAGTTGGCGGAGCTGCGCCGTCGCATCGTCGTGCTCGAGGAGGCCGAGGCGGAGGGGAGGCGAGCCGCGGCGGCCCTGAGCCGCCAGAAGGGCTACCTGGCGGCCCTCCACGAGACGACCCTCGAGCTCCTCGACCGGCTCGCCCTGCCGAACCTCCTCGAGGCGATCCTCGGACGAGCGGGACGGCTCCTCGAGACCTCCCACGGGTTCATCGCCCTCGTGGACCCCGACGGGGAGACCATCACGGTCCAGGTCGGCACGGGCCTTCTCTCGGACTACGTCGGCTATCGAATGCGGCCGGGGGAGGGCCTCACCGGCAGCGTCTGGAACACCGGGGCTCCCCTGGTCGTGCCCGACTACGACGCGTGGCCCGGCCGCTCGCCGGGGGTGGCCTACAATCTCTACCGCGCCCTCGCCGGCGTCGCGCTGCACTCGGGAGCGCGTGTGGTGGGCGTTCTGGGCATGGCCTACGCCGATCCCCAGCGGAGCTTCGGTGAAGCCGAGCTCGAGGTCCTGGGGCGGTTCGCGGCGCTGGCGTCCATGGCCCTCGAGAACGCCCGGCTGTTCGAGGGCGAGCGTGCGGCGCGAGCGCAGGCTCAGACGCTCCTCGCCGCGGCCGGAGCGCTGTCCCGGAGCCTCGTGCTCTCCGAGGTGCTGGGACTCATCCTCTCCGAGCTCAAGAAGGTGGTCGACTACGACAGCGCGTCGGTCCAGGAGCTGGACGCCGGCCGCCTCCGGATCGTCGGCGGGATGGGCTTCCCCGACCCCGAGGCCATCCTGGGGCTGGAGTTCGACCTGGCTTCGGGTGCCTACGCCAACCTCACGGAGGTCGTCCACACTCGGGCGCCCCTCCTCCTCGCCGACGCGCCTCGGGACTTCCCGGCCTTCGCCCAGGAGCCCCACGTACGGGCCGGGATCCGGTCCTGGCTCGGGGTGCCGCTCCTGTCGGGACCGCGTGTGCTCGGCGTGATCACCCTCGACAAGCGCGAGCCCGGCTTCTATTCCCCCGCGCACGCGTGGCTCGCTGAGGCGTTCGCCGCCCACGCGGCCCTGGCAATGGAGAACGCGCGGCTCCTGGCTCAGGAGAAACGCTCCCGGGAGCTGGCGGAGCGCCTGCAGGCGGCGGCCGAGACGGTGAACCAGAGCCTCGACCTCGACCGGGTCCTCCCGGCGATCCTCGACCGGCTCCGTGAGGTCATCGACTACGACAGCAGCAGCATCCAGCTCCTCGAGGGCGAGGTGATGCGCGTGATCGCCGTCCGCGGCGTGCCCGAGAGCGAGCTGGGGCGGGTCCGTCCCCTCGCCGAGTACCCCTACAACCAGAGGCTGGCCACGAACCCCGAGCCCCTCGTCACGGCCATCGAGGACGTCGATGCCCGCTGGCGCGAGGACCCGATCCTGTCGGGTGTGCGCAGCAACATCGGCGTGCCGCTCGTGGCCCGCGGGCGGATCATCGGCGCCCTCACCATCGACAGCCGTCGGCCCGACCGATACGGCGAGGAAGACGCCAGGGCGGCCATGGCCTTCGCGCGCCAGGCGGCCGTGGCCATCGAGAACGCGCGGCTCTACACCTCGGCCCAGGGCGAGATCGCCGAGAGGAGGAAGGCCGAAGAAGAGCTGGTGCGGGCCAAGGAGACGGCCGACGCGGCCAGCGCGGCGAAGAGCGCCTTCCTCGCCGTCATGAGCCACGAGATCCGGACGCCGATGAACGCCGTCATCGGGATGACCGGCCTCCTGCTGGACACGCCGCTGTCGGGGGAGCAGCGCGATTTCGTCGAGACGATCCGACAGAGCGGCGACGCGCTCCTCACGATCATCAACGACATCCTCGACTTCTCGAAGATCGAGGCGGGGCGGATGGAGCTCGAGCGGCAGGTCTTCGACCTCCGGGAGTGCATCGAGGCGTCCCTCGACCTCGTGGCCCCGAGGGCCTCGGAGAAGGGTCTCGACATCGGTTACATCATCGAGGAGGGCACCGCCGAGAGCCTCTGGGGCGACGTGGCGCGGTTGCGGCAGATCCTGGTGAACCTCCTTGCGAACGCGGTGAAGTTCACCGAGAAGGGCGAGGTGGTCGTCACGGCCAGCCGGAGCTCCGCCGGGACGTCCGACGAGGTGCAGTTCTCGGTGCGCGACACCGGGATCGGCATTCCCGCCGACCAGACCGAGCGGCTCTTCCAGTCCTTCACACAGGTCGACGCCTCGACGACGCGGCGGTACGGCGGCACGGGCCTCGGCCTCGCGATCAGCAAGCGCCTCTGCGAGATGATGGGCGGGCACATCCGGGTCGAGAGCCGGGGCGGGCAGGGGACGACGTTCCACTTCACGATCCGCGCCGAGCCGGCCCCCGGCGTACCACGCGTGTTCCTGCGCGGCGACGAGCCCCGCCTCAGGGGCCGTCGCCTGCTGATCGTCGACGACAGCGCGACCAACCGGAAGATCGTGGCCGTGATGACGGGCCGGTGGGGGATGGTTCCCGTGGAGACGGGGAGCCCTCTCGAGGCGCTGGCATGGGTTCGCGCCGGCGAGGCGTTCGACGTGGCCCTCCTCGACGCCCAGATGCCCGAGATGGACGGCGCGACACTGGCGAAGGAGATGCGTCGGGCCCGCTCGGCCCTCCCGGTCGTCATCCTCACCTCCCTCGGACGGTCCGAGGCCGGCGGCGACGTGGCGGCGGTGCTGAGCAAGCCCATCAAGCCCTCGCACCTCTACGACGCCCTGATCGCGGTCCTGGCCGGACAGCCCGCGTGGCTCCGTCGCTCGTCCCCGGAGATCACCCGCTTCGACGCGACGCTCGGCGAGCGGATGCCCCTTCGGATCCTCGTGGCCGAGGACAACGCCGTGAACCAGCGCCTCGCCCTGCTCAGCCTGGAGCGCATGGGCTACGTCGCCGACGTCGCCGCGAACGGCCTCGAGGTCCTGGCCGCCCTCGAGCGCCGGCCCTACGACGTGGTTCTGATGGACGTCCAGATGCCCGAGCTCGACGGCCTCGAGGCCACGCGACGCCTCCGGGAACGGTGGGGGCCTCCGGGCCGGGGGCCCGCCGTGATCGCCATGACGGCCAACGCGCTCGAGGAGGACCGCCGGCAGTGCCTCGATGCCGGCATGGACGACTACCTCGCCAAGCCGCTCCGGGTGGGCGAGCTGCAGGCGGCGCTCATGCGCTGGGGGCTGGGTGCCGTGCGGTCCGGCGCGACTCCCGACGCCGGTCCCGCGAGCCGTGCGCCAAGGGGGGAGGCTGCGCCCTTCGACGCGTCGGTGCTGGACGAGCTGCGCGGCCTGAGACGGAAGGACGGCCGGACGATGCTCGCACGGCTGCTGGAGCTCTTCCGCGAGGACACCCCCAGGGTCGTCGAACGAATCGAGGAGGCCCTCGCCCGTGGCGATGCCAAAGGGGTGGCCGATGGCGCCCACGCCCTCAAGGGCAGCGCCCTCGGCCTCGGCGCGAAGGGGCTCGGGCGTGCGGCGGAGGAGCTGATGCGCGCCGGGCGCAGCGGCTCCCTCGACGGGATGGGGCCCCTGGTGGCGCGGCTCAAGGCCGAGGCCGAGCGGGCCCTGGGCGCCGCCGCCGAGGAGATCGGGCGCGGGCCCGGGGGCGCAACGTCCGGCGCATGCTAAAATCGGCCGGAACTAGGGAGAGGGGATGTTCGAGCGCTACACCGAGCGGGCCCGACGTGTCATCTTCTTCGCGCGCTACGAGGCCAGCCAGCTGGGGAGCAATTCCATCGAGACCGAACACCTGCTCCTTGGCCTCATCCGCGAGGGCAAGGGGCTGACGTCGCGGCTCTTCAGCAAGAACCACCTTTCCATGGAGTCGATCCGCAAGGAGATCGAGGGCCGAGCCCTGTACCGCGAGAAAGTGTCGACCTCGGTGGACATCCCCCTCTCGGCCGAGTCGAAACGCGTCCTCGGGTACGCCTCCGAGGAGGCCGAGCGGATGCTCCACAACTACATCGGCACCGAGCACATCCTCCTCGGGCTCATGCGCGAGGAGAAAAGCGTGGCTGCCGCGATTCTCGGCGACAAGGGGTTGCGTCTGGCCGCGATCCGGGAGGACATCGTCCAGCTCCTGAACGAGAAGGCCAACGTCGGGAAGGCCAAGGAGACCCCTCTCCTCTCGGAGTTCTCCCGTGACCTCACCGAGGCGGCCGCCCGCGGGGTCCTCGACCCGCTCGTCGGCCGCGAGGAGGAGCTGGCCCGGATCGTCCAGGTGCTCTGCCGCCGCACCCGGAACAACCCCGTGCTCATCGGCGAGCCGGGCGTCGGGAAGACCGCGCTCGTCGAGGGGCTGGCCAACAAGATCGTCCAGGGCGACGTGCCCGTCTACCTCCAGGACATGCGCATCCTGGCCCTGGACATATCCCTGATCGTGGCGGGCACCAAGTACCGCGGGCAGTTCGAGGAGCGCCTCAAGACCATCATGAGGGAGCTCACGGAGTCCCACAACATCATCATCTTCATCGACGAGCTCCACACCCTCGTGGGGGCGGGCTCGGCGGAGGGCAGCCTCGACGCCGCGAACATCCTGAAGCCCGCCCTCTCCCGCGGTGAGATCCAGTGCATCGGCGCCACGACCCCCGCCGAGTACCGCAAGTACATCGAGAAGGACCGGTCCCTCGAACGGCGGTTCCAGGCCGTGAAGGTGGCGTCTCCCACCGAGGAGGAGACCATCCAGATCCTACGCGGCATCAAGGACCGCTACGAGAAGTTCCACCACGTGAGCTACGCCGACGAGGCCCTCGATGCGGCGGTCTACCAGTCGAGCCGCTACATCACCGATCGCTTCCTGCCCGACAAGGCCATCGATCTCCTCGACGAGGCCGGCAGCCGGGTCAAGCTCCGCGACGCCGCGGCGCTCCACGAGGTGCCTGAGTTCTCCCGGAAGATCCGGGTCGTGGTGGACCGGAGCGACCCCTTCGAGAGGGGCGCCTTCTTCCGCGACGAGGAGGTGGCCCAGCGGGAGAACCTCCACATCGTCCGCGAGCACTGGGACATCGGGGCCCCGGGCTCCCACGAGGTCACGAAGTCGGACATCGACGAGGTGGTCTCCAAGTGGACCGGGATCCCGATCACCGCCGTCAAGGAGGAGGAGTCCCAGAAGCTGCTCCGGATGGAGGAGGAGCTCCACAAGCGGATCGTCTCCCAGGTCAGCGCGATCAGCGCCGTGGCGCGGGCCATCCGCCGGACCCGGGCGGGACTCAAGAACCCCAACCGGCCGGTGGGCTCCTTCATCTTCCTCGGCCCGACGGGTGTGGGGAAGACCGAGGTGGCCCGGACCCTGGCCGCGTTCCTCTTCGGCAGCGAGCGCGCACTCATCCGCTTCGACATGTCGGAGTACATGGAG
>JACQGI010000009.1 GCA_016199625.1 Acidobacteriota bacterium
ACCGGCCTCTCCGTGGCCTTCGACCTGCCCACGCAGATCGGCTACGACTCCGACGACCCCCATGCCGTGGGTGAGGTGGGGCGCGTGGGCGTGGCCATCGACAGCCTCGAGGACATGGAGACGCTCCTCGACGGGATCCCCCTGGACCGCGTTTCCACGTCGATGACCATCAACGCGACGGCGGCGATTCTCCTCGCTCTCTACGTCGCAGTGGCGCGCCGGCGGGGGATCGCCGAGTCGGCGCTCTCGGGCACCGTCCAGAACGACATCCTCAAGGAGTACGTGGCGCGGGGGACGTACATCTACCCGCCCAGACCGTCGCTGCGCCTCGTCACCGACGTCTTCGCCTACTGCGCCGAGCGTGTGCCGAAGTGGAACACCATCTCGATCTCGGGCTACCACATCCGGGAGGCGGGGGCGACGGCGCCCCAGGAGATCGCCTTCACGTTCGCCAACGCCCTGGAGTACGTCCGCGCCGCACAGGGGGCGGGCCTCGACGCCAACCGGTTCGGCGAGCGGCTCTCGTTCTTCTTCGCCTGCCACTCGGATTTCGTCGAGGAGGTGGCGAAGTTCCGTGCGGCACGGCGGCTCTGGGCGCGCCTCATGATGGAGCGCGGGGTCACGAACCCCAAGGCGCAGCAGCTCCGCTTCCACGTACAGACGGGGGGCGTGACCCTCACGGCACAGCAGCCCGACAACAACGTCGTGCGGGTGGGGCTCCAGGCCCTGGCCGCGGTCCTCGGGGGCTGCCAGAGCCTCCACACCAACGCGAAGGACGAGGCCCTCGCCCTGCCCAGCGAGGCCTCGGCGAAGCTCGCGCTGCGCACGCAGCAGGTCATCGCCTTCGAGTCGGGCGTCGCCGACACCGTGGATCCCCTCGGAGGCTCGTACGCCGTCGAAGCCGCCACGGAGCAGCTCGAAGGCGACGCGCGGAAGATCCTCGACCGGATCGAGTCGAAGGGCGGCGCCCTCCGCGCCATCGAGCAGGGGGAGATCCAGAGGGACATCCAGGAGTCGGCCTACCGGTTCCAGAAACAGGTCGAGGCGGGCGAGCGCGTGATCGTCGGCGTCAACCGGTTCCAGGAGACCGACGAGGCGCCGCCGACCGACATCCTCCGCATCGACCCCGAGCTCGAGAGCGCCCAGGTCGCGCGCCTTCGAGGGCTGCGGGCGCGGCGCGACGCCGGACGGTGGGCGGCTGCCCTCGACGCGCTGGCCGAGCAGGCGCGGGGGGGCGGAAACCTCGTGCCGTGCCTCTTGGACGCCGTCCTCGCGTGGGCCACGGTCGGGGAGATCGCCGGGCGGCTCCGCGAGGTCTTCGGCGAGCACCGGGAAACCCTGGTGCTGTGAGGCGGCTCGTCTTCCGCCTCCGGGTCGAGGAGGCGATCGCGCTGGGTTTCCTCCTTCCCACGACCTACCTGACCGTCGTGGCCAACGTGTACGCCGACCGCGCGGGGATCCTGGGCGACCGCTACCCCGGCGGGATCCCTCGCCTCCTGGCGGCCGTCCTCTTCCTCGGCATCCTGGGCCTCAGCCGGCGACACTGGCCGGCCTCGCCGTGGGTGACGGGCCTCCGCGAGGCGCTGCCGTTCCTCGCGTGCATCCTGATCTACACGAACCTCCACGACACCATCGGCTTCGTGAACCCCCACGACGTCCACCACTACCTCGCGGCCCTCGATCGGAAGATCTTCGGCGTCGTGCCGTGCCTCTGGGCCGAGCGCTTCATCACGCGGGGCCGGACGGACCTCATGAGCTTCTTCTACCTGAACTTCTTCTGGATCGCCCCCTCCACGTCGCTCCTGCTGCTCCTGCTGGGCCGCTGGTCCGAGTTCCGGCGGACGACCCTCAGCGTCGTCGTCTGCTTCTACATGGGCTACGTCCTCTACGTGGTCTTCCCGGCCGCTCCGCCGCGCCTCGTGCTGGTCTACGAGTTCAACCGGACCCTCCGGGGCTACCCGAGCCTCTTCGCCGACGTGTCGGCACGAGCCCTGGAGCTCCTGCCCGTGGACAGCCGCGCCGCCTTCCCGTCCCTCCACGCCGCCGTGAGCCTCGTGGCCCTGGTCTTCGCCTGGCGCCACCTCCGGGCTTGGTCCTGGGTCCTCGTGCCGTTCGTCCTGGGCCTGTGGGTCTCCACCATCTACCTGCGCCATCACTACGTCGTGGACCTCCTGGCCGGCTGGGCCCTGGCGCCGGTGGCGATGGCCGTGGCTCCGCGGTTGGACGCGTGGTGGGCCGCCCGCCAGCGAGCCCTCGGCTACGAGCCGGCGCGCGGAGCGCCGTGAAGCAGACGACCAGCCGGGGCTCGCGGCGCGGTGCGCCGCCGGCCCCGGTCGTAGCTGGGGCGCCCCCGTCGCCGGCCTCGGTCGGTCGTATCTCGGCGGGAGCGGCCCTCCTGTACGTGGTCCTCGCCGTGGCGTGGGCCTCGCCCTCGTCGCTCTCGCCGGCGGACACGGTGCCCAACCTCGGGGACCCGCTCCACCTCGCGTGGGTCATGGCCTGGGACGCCCACCAGCTCGCGCGGGATCCCCTGGCGCTCTTCGACTCGAACTCCTTCTACCCGTACCCGCAGAGCCTGGCCTTCGGCGATCACCTGCTGCCGGAGGCGCTGCTCGTGGCGCCGGTCTACTGGACCACGGGAAACGCGCTGCTCGCTTCGAACGCGGCCGTGGTCGCGGGCCTGGCGCTCTCGGCATTGGCGATGTTCGCGCTGGTGCTGCGCCTCACGGCGTCGGGCCCGGCGGCCCTCCTCGCGGGGCTGCTCTACGCCTTCAACGGCCTGACGCGCCACGAGCTGCCGCGGGTGCACGTACTCCACCTGCAGTGGTGGCCCCTCGCGCTCCTGTTCTTCCTCCGGTTCCTGGATGAGGGACGGCGTCGCCACGCGGCCCTGGCGGCGGGGTGCCTCCTACTGCAGTGCCTCTCCGGGACGTACGACCTCGCGTACACCCTCCTCCTGCTCCCTCTCTGGCTCGCCGGGCCCTTCGTCCTCGGGCGGCGCCTGCCCACGTCCCGCGAGGTTCGGATCCTCGGCGTCGCCCTGGCCCTCGCCGCCGTCCCGCTGGGTGCCGTCGTGACGCCGTACCTCCGCCAGTTCCGCGCCCTGGGCCTCGAGAAACGGCAGGCCGAGGCTCTGCTGGGTCTGTCGCCCGCCGACCTCGCGCGCCTCCGCGACGCCGGCTTCGAAGGCGGGTTCGCGCCGGGAGCCGACCTTCTCTCCTACATGGACCCCGAGGAGGGCAGCGTGCTTTGGGGCCGCTTCGCGGGGATTGCGGAATCCGAGCTGCCGCACTTCCCGGGGCTCCTCGGCGGGACGCTCGCGGTGCTGGGCGCTGGGTCGCTCCGGCGCCTCCCTCGTCCCGCCCGCGACGCCGGCGCCCTCGCCCTGGCGACCGCGCTGACCGCCCTGCTCCTCTCCCTCGGGTCCCGCGTCCGCGTCGGCGGCGCCGACTGGGGACCTGGCCCGTACGACCTGCTGCACCGCTACGTGCCTTTCGCCCGGGGGATGGCGAGTCCCGAGCGCTTCGGCGTCCTCGTGGGCCTCGGCGGGGCGATCCTCGCAGGCTTCGGCGCGGCACGGCTCCTGCCCCTCGTCGCGCCACGGTGGCGCCTCGGGGCCATGGCCGCCGCGGCGGCCTTCGCCGTCCTCGAGCACTGGGGGCCTGTCGGCGCGGCCGCTCCGGTGCCCACGGGGCGTGACCTGCCGCCGGTCTATCGCTGGCTCGCCACGGACGGCGACGGTCCCGTGATCGAGCTGCCGCTCTACTCCGAGCGGGACAAGAAACAGTGGGCGGCGTACCCGTTCTTCTCCACGTACCACTGGCGGCCCGTCCCGATCGGGCGGACCTCGTTCTACCCGCCGGCCCACGACCGCCTCGCCTTCGAGCTGCGAAGCTTCCCGGACGAGACGTCCCTCGCGCTCCTCGAGCGCCTCGGCCTCCGCACCGTCGTGGTCCACCCACTCGTCTGGACGCCTGAGGAGCGTGGAGCACGCCTCGAGGCCCTGGACGCGGAGCCCCGCCTCGAGCGCGTCCGGGTGTTCGACGAGGCCGTCCCGGCGCGCTTCGCGGCGCTGCGGCTCGGGCACGAGCGTGTTTACAGGCTGAAGGCCGTCTCGCATCCCCCTCTCCCGCCGTGCCGTCCCGAGGCCGAGCTGCCGAGGGCGGACTGGCGCCTCTACGGATCGGGTATCGCTCCGCCCCACCGCGTCCGCGACGGCGATCTCGGGACCTCCTGGATGACCCTCGCGCCGCAGCGCCGCGGCGACCACCTCCAGGTCGTGCTGCCGCAACCCCAGACGGTCTCCGCCATCGCACTCGAGATGGCCTACCCCTACGAGGAGTTCCCGCGCGGCCTCGATCTTCTCGTGCCCGATGCCGGGGGCTGGCGGCCGGTGCCGTACGCCGATGGGCCCGAGGAGGCGTGGGAGCGCCTGGACGACCTCGTGCGCCGCCCCCGCGAGGCGCGAATCGTCCTCCGCTTCCCGTCTCGGAGCCTCACGACCTTCACCCTGGCGCTGGGGACGCGGGACCGGGACTGGGCGAGCCCACGCTGGTCGGTGGCGGAGCTGCGCGCGTATCGCGCGTGCCGCTAGCCTCCTTCAGGGAGCCGTCGCCGCCAGAAGCTCGGCGACGGCGAGGCGCAACGCGGTGAGCTCCACCCGGGCGGGGTAGTGGTCCGTGGCTCGCTCCATCTCCGGCACGCGCAGCTCCCACGTGAAGGCCGGCACGGCGCGATAGCGCGGCGACGCGAAGGGCGAAGCGTAGCCCGGGAAGCCCGCCGAGTAGACCCGATATCCGTCGGCGCGCCAGCGGTCGACCTGGTCCCAGAGCGCCTCCGGCGGGCTCCCCCCCTGCAACACGAGCGCCTCGACGCCGTGCCGGAGGCGCAGGGGCAGCGCCACCGCGTACACGGCTGGCTTCGGCCAGAGCAGGACGACCGAGCGTGGGCCCAGCCGCGCGGCGAGGTCGGCGACCTGCGCCCCGGCTCCCGCGTACTCCGCGTGGTCGAGGAGGGGCTGGCTCGCCCGGCCCGCGTGGAGGGCCGCGGCGCCGGCGAGCAGGATCGGCGCGACGTCGCGGGCGACGGGCCAGGGCTGCCTCGCGAGGACGGCGAGTGCCTGCGCCGCGAGCAGGAGCAGGGTCGGAAGGGCGAGGGGGAGCCACCGCCGGATCGCCCAGTGGTAGTCAGGGGAGACCGCGGGCTCGACGACGAGTTGCGCCACGGCCGGCAGGCCGAGCGCCAGCCAGGGCCAGAGGCGCGGCAAGGGGCCCGCTGCGGCGACCCGGATGGCGCCGGCTGCGGCGAGGCCCAGCATCCACGGCGCCACGTACCAGCTCAGGGCCACGAGGGTGGGCCAGCGCGCGAGCAGCGCGGCGGCGACGCCCAGGGCGAGCATCGCCGCCAGCGCACGGCGCAGCGGGCCCTCGTGCGCCGCGAGCCACGGGCGGAGGCGGAGGGCTACCGGCATCGCGAGGAGAGCGAGGGGAGCCACGAGCGCCGCCGTGCGTGCGGGCGGCGTGTGGGCGAAGACGAACCGCAGGTACGTAGCGCCGGTCGTCGTCACGTAGACGACGGCCTGGAGCAGGAGCGGGACCTGGAGGGCGAGGAGGGGCCATGCGGGCCTGCCGCGCCAGCGGGCGGCCACGACCGAGACCGCGAGGAAGAGCGGCGCCGCGAGGAGCAGCTCGGCCCGCGTGAGCGCCGCGAGGCCCCAGCAGGTCCCCGCGAGCAGTCCCAGGCGCCGGTCGGCACCGTCGAGGTATCGGGCCGCAGCCGCGAGCCCTCCCCACAGCCAGCACTGCGCGGCCGCCTCCGCCATCGGGTAGCGGGCGAACCACAGCTCGGCGGGGCAGAGCGCCAGCAAGGCCGCGGCCAGGAGGCCCGCGCCGCGGCCGACGAGCGTGCGGCCGGCGGCCCACACGCCCAGGCAGCCCATCACGGCGTAGACGGCCGGGACGCGGAGCGCTCCCGCCGTTCCCGCGAGCGCGTGCCCCAGGCCCAGGCTCACCGCGTGGAGCGGCAGGAAGATGGGGCCGGCGAGGCCGAGCGCGGGATCGAGGTAGGGGACGCCCCGGAAGCGCTGGAGCGGGTCGGTGGCGCGGAGCTGCTCGAAGAAGACGGGCCACAGGTCGGACGGGATCGCGGCGCCGAACGCGTCGGTCCAGACGAGCCCGCCGGTCTGCTCGACGACGAGGCCGAAGGCGACGTAGTAGCCGGGATCCCGGTGGCCCAGGACCCACTCGAATGGGTGGACGAACGTGGGCGCCAGGATCCCGAGGATCAGGAGCGCTCCCGCGTCCCAGGCGCTCGCGCCGCGCCTGCGTACGAGCCCGCCCGGCGCCGCCGCGCAGGCGAGGGCCGCGCCGCCCAGCGCCACCGTGATCCGGGCGGAGAAAGCGCCGGCCTGAGCCAGCGCCGTGGCCACCCCTGCCAGGGCGGCGAGGCACGCGAGGGCCACGAAGAACAGCCACTCGGGCAGGTCCAGGAGCGGGGGCGGCGACGCGGTGGGCGCGACGTCGCGGGCCGGGGGCGGTGGCTCGCGGCGGGGGCGAGAGCGTCGGGCCAGGGTCCCTCCCTCGTGCGGCGGAATGGAGCCGGGGGCGGCGCTGCCGCCCCCGGCGGCGACGGGCCTACTTGGGGGCTTGCAGGGCGATCGACCAGCTCTCCTCGCCCCACGACAGCTTCATCGTCGCGCCGTCTTTGGCCGGCGCCATCTCGATGGTGAACGTGTCGACGGGGGTCGTGACGGCCTCCTTCTGCATGGCGGCCCGGAGGACCTCCTTGTCGGCCACGCTCTTCTCGTAGCCGTCGAGGCGCGGCCAGGGCTCGTTGGCCAGGTTGGGCGGGGCCTGGGCCCAGATCTTGATCAGCGGGATGCCCAGGTCCTTGTTGAGGACGAGGTTGCGCGCCCCGTCGGCGGGAAGGTGGACGTAGACCGAGTATTTGCCGGCGGGCACCCTCTTGCCGCCGATCACGAGGTCGGCCTCGGTGGTGAAGGTCGTGACCTGGTCGTCGCCCGCCCGCCAGATGCGCTCCTCGGGGAGCTGCTTCAGCAGGTCCGCGAGGGGCCGCCCCTTGAGGAGGGGCCGGCCGTAGTCGACCGTCACCTTCTTGCCGTCGATCGTGGCCGTCGCGCCGCCGCGCTGGGAGGCCCCGAACGCCAGGCCGGTCCCCAGGGCGAGGACGGCCGCCGTGTGAGCGATACGCACGCGCATGTCTCCTGACTCCTTCCGAATGTTAGCCGCCCAGAGATTTCTTCAGCAGGGAGTTCACCACCTGCGGGTTCGCCTTGCCTCCGGTCCTCCTCATGACCTGGCCGACGAACCACCCGAGGGTCGTCGCCTTGCCTTTCCGGTAGGTCTCGACCTGCTGCGGGTTCGCGGCGACCACCGCGTCGACGGCCGCCTGGATCGCCGCCTCGTCGGAGACCTGGACGAGCCCCTCGCGCTCGACGATGGCGTCCGGGGCGTCGCCCGTGGCCCACATTCTCTCGAAGACGTCCTTGGCGATCCTGCCGCTGATGGTGCCGGCCTCGATCATCCGGATCGTCTCGGCCAGGCGTTCAGGGCTCACCGGACACGAGGCGAGCGGCCGGTCGTCCTCCTTGAGCTTCCGGAGCACCTCGGTCATCACCCAGTTCGAGGCTGCCTTGGCGCTGCCGCTCGTCCGGGCAGCGGTCTCGAAGTAGTCCGCCACGTCCCGCCCGAGAGTGAGCACGCCGGCGTCGTACTCGGGGATCCCGTACTCCTCCACGAAGCGCCGGCGCCTCTCGGCCGGAAGCTCGGGCAGCGACGCGCGGACCTCCTCGATCCACTCCCTCGACAGGACGAGGGGCGGGAGGTCGGGCTCGGGGAAGTAGCGGTAGTCGTGGGCCTCCTCCTTCGAGCGCATCGAGGCCGTCTCGCCGCGGTCGGCGTCCCACAGGCGCGTCTCCTGGACGATCCGGCCGCCGGCTTCGAGCACGGCCACCTGGCGGGCGACCTCGTAGTCGACGGCCCGGGCCACGTTGCGGAACGAGTTCAGGTTCTTGATCTCCGTCCGCGTGCCGAACGCCTCGGCGCCGCGCGGGCGGACCGAGACGTTGGCGTCGCAGCGGAGGGAGCCCTCCTCCATGTTGCAGTCGGAGACCTCGGCGTAGAGCAGGACCGACTTCAGGGCCGAGAGGTAGTCGTGGGCCTCCTCGGAGCCGCGGAGGTCCGGGTACGAGACGATCTCGATGAGCGGGACGCCGCTCCGGTTGAAGTCCACGCCGCTCTTCTCCCCGGACCAGGGGAAGCCCTCGTGGAGGAGCTTGCCGGCGTCCTCCTCCATGTGGATCCGCTGGACCCGAACCCGGCGGAGTGCGCCGCCCGACGGGATCTCGACGTAGCCCTCCGTGGCGAGCGGCCGTTCGTACTGGGAGATCTGGTAGCCCTTCGGCAGGTCCGGATAGAAGTAGTTCTTCCGGGCGAAGACCGACGTCTCGTGGAGGGTGCAGCGGGTAGCGAGGGCCGCCTTGATAGCCAGGGTGACGGCCCGGCGCGAGAGGACGGGAAGCGCTCCCGGGAGCCCCAGGCACACGGGGCAGACGTTGGTGTTCGGCGCGTCGCCGAAGCGGTTCCGGCACGAGCAGAAGATCTTGGTCGCCGTGAGGAGCTGGCAGTGGACCTCGAGGCCGATGACCGGCTCGTACTTCGCGAGGACCTCCTCGTTCTTCCTGGTCGCCGTGGCCATGAGCACAGGATCTTAGCACGCAGGGTCGAGCGACCCTTGACACGTGGTGCCGCCACCCGGTAAGAAGGGCGCGCCTCGTGACTCTCCTCCTCTCGCTCCTCCTCGCCGGCACGACCGTGACCGGCCTCGTGTGGGACGACGCCGACGGGAACGGCCGCCGGGAGGGGCGCGAGAAGGGCCTCGCCGGCGTCGTGGTCTCCGACGGCCGCGCCCTCGCCGTGACGGCCGCCGACGGGAGCTATCGACTCGAGGCGGGTGGGCGGAACGTCTTCGTCGTCCTCCCGGGCGACCTGCGGCCGACGACGCCCTGGTGGCGCCCCCGTGCCGAGGCCGTGGATTTCGGCCTGGCCGCGGACCCGGCCCTCGAGGCCTGGCGCTTCGCGCACCTCTCCGACACGCACCTCCACGCCGGCAACGTCGAGCGGACACGGAGGGCCTTCGCGCTGGCGCGCGAGGGAAAGGCCGCGCTGGCGATCGTGAGCGGCGACCTCATTCGCGACGCGCTGCGGGTCGGTGAGGACACGGCGCGGGGTGAGTTCGCGCTGTACGCCGCCGAGGTCGCCCGTGCCGGCCTCCCGGTCTGGAGCGGCATCGGCAACCACGAGGTCTTCGGCGTCGAGCGCCACCTGAGCCTCGTGCCGCCGACGCACCCCGCGTACGGCAAGCGGATGTACGAGGAGATCCTCGGCCCGCGGTACTACGCCTTCAGCCGCGGTCGCGTGCACTTCCTGATGCTGGACACCGTCGCCGTGGACGACATCTGGTACTACGGCGCCATCGACGTCGACCAGCTCGAATGGATCCGCAGCGAGCTGGCCCACGTCCCGCCGGGTACGACCATCGTGACCGTCGGCCACATCGGCTTCCGGATCGGCGCCCAGTCGCGGTTCTTCGCCGCCGAGGGGCGCGACCGGACGCTCCTCACGGTGGAGGGCGTGACGTACTACCGCCACGTGGTCCGCAACGCCTCGGCTTTGGCCGAGGTCCTGAAGCCCTACCGCTGGACCCTGGCCCTCCAGGGTCACACCCACATGGGCGAGCGGCTCCGCTTCCTCGACGAGACCCGGACGCGGTTCCACACCGCCCCGGCGGTGGACCGCGCCGCCTTCGCCCCCGTCCCCTCGGGGATCGCCGTCTACTCGGTGAAGGGCGACGCCGTGGACGACGGCGACTGGGTGATCATCGACTAGAAGTGAGAGGGACGCCGCGGCGACCGAACGCCGTCACGGCGCCGGGGGGTAGCTCATCACGCCGCCGCCGAAGCACCAGTTCTCCCTCGTCACTTCCACGAGGTTGACGAGCACGTCCTCGCGGCGGAAGCCGGCGGCGATGCCGGCGTCGGCGATGCGGGCGTAGAGGGCCTTCTTCACGTCGACGGTCCGGCCCTGGTTCAGGAATATCTGGACGAAGGCCATCGGCCCCGTGTGGGCGAGCCCCAGGTAGGTCCGGCTGAAGATCAGGTTGTCCGGCGGGACCTCCTCGATCACCTGGAAGCGGTCGTCGGGCGGGACGCTCGCCGTCTCCACGAGGGCGCCATGGACGCCGTCGGCCAGGGCGCGGCGGCGCTCCGCGGGGACTCCCTGGGGCACGGTGATCCGGACGAGGGGCATGAGGTCCTCCTGTCGCCCGCGGATTCTAGCCGAGCGGCGGCTAGAATACGGCTCTCCGGGGAGGGAAGGATGCTGCAGAGGGCCGACGCCGCCCGGCTGTTCGGGTACGACTCCTGGGCGAACCATCGCCTGATCCGCGCCGCCGCCACGCTGACGACCGAGCAGTTCAAGAGGGACCTCGGCTCGAGCCACGGCGGCGTGCGGGGCACGCTGACCCACGTGCTGTCGGCCGAGTGGATCTGGCTCGAGCGCTGGAAGGGCGTCTCGCCGTCCCGGATGCTCGACGAGTCGGAGTTCCCCGACGTCCTCGCCCTCCGGGAGCGCTGGCGGGCGGTCGACGAGCACCGCGACGCGTGGTTCGCCTCGCTCAAGAAGGGCGCCCTCTCGGCGAAGGTCCGCTACCGGAACACCGAGGGGAAGGAGTGGGAGGCCCCGCTGTGGCAGCTCATCCAGCACGTGGTCAACCACTCCACGTACCACCGCGGCCAGGTGACGACCCTGCTGCGCCTCCTCGGCGCCAAGGCGGTGTCCACCGACATCGTGCTGTGGGACCGGGAGCGCGAGGCGAAGAAGGCCAGGGGCGGGGCCGCCTAGCCGGCGGCCGCCTCCGCCGGCTCGCCGGTGAGGTGCAGGGCCAGGGAGTAGACTGGTTCCTTGGGGGCGTGCCGAAGGTGAGGTGTCGCCATGCCTGCCACGGTCCCGCGGCTCCTGCTGCTCGCGGCCCTGACTTTTCCCAGCGTCGGCTCCGAAGACAAGGTCGATCCCCTGAGACGACGCGCCGCGTTCCCGAAGGAGGCCTATTCCTGCTGCGACGTCCTCTACGACTCCGTTCTCACGGATCGCGGCCAGCGCGTGCGGACGATCGTCACGCGGCCGAAGGGTGCGGCGGGCCGCCTCCCGGCGGTGCTCTTCGTCGGCTGGCTCTCCTGCGACTCCGTCGAGCAGTCGCTCGAGGCCGAAGCCGACGGTTGGGGCCGGACGCTCCGCGGCCTGGTGACGGACACGGGCATGGTCACCATGCGCGTGGACAAGCCCGGCGCCGGCGACAGCGAGGGCGTTTGTTCCGAGACGGACTACGAGGGGGAGGTGGCCGCCTACCGCGCGGCGCTCGAGGCGCTGCGCCGCTCCGCCCTCGTGGACCCCGACGCCATCGCGCTCTTCGGCGGGAGCATGGGCGGCGCGACGGCGCCTCTCGTGGCCCAGGGACAGAAGCTGCGAGGTGTCGCCGTCTGGGGCACCTTCGCGAAGAGCTGGCTCGAGCACATGCTCGAGCAGGAGCGCCGGCGCCTCGCTCTCGCCGGGGACCCGCCCGGCCGCGTCGGGGAGAAGATGCGCGGCTACGGAGAGCTGTACGGCCTCTTCCTGACCCAGAAGCTCGCCCCCCGCGAGGTCCTGCGCCGGAGCCCGCACCTCTCGCCGCTCTGGCACGGCGGCCCCGAGGACCTCTACGGCCGCCCCGCCTCCTTCCACCATCAGGCCCAGGACCTGAACCTGCCGGCCGCGTGGGAGGCCCTCGACGTACCGGTCCTGTCCATCCACGGGGAGTACGACTGGATCATGAGCCGCGAGGACCAGCAGATGATCGTGGACGTGGTGAACCGCGCGCACCCGGGGCGGGCGCGGTTCGTTGGCGCGCCGAAGACCGACCACCACTTCATGGCCTTCGACGACCCCGAGGCCGCCTTCCGCGACGAAGGCGGGCGGTGGAACCGCGAGGTCCTCGATGAAGTCGTCGGCTGGCTGAAGGAGGTCACGGCGCCGGCGTCGGCCGCCGCGAAGGCGAGCCCGTCCTC
Organism: Acidobacteriota bacterium; assembly: GCA_016199625.1. Classification (GTDB taxonomy): domain Bacteria; phylum Acidobacteriota; class Vicinamibacteria; order Fen-336; family Fen-336; genus JACQGI01. The sequence continues at coordinate 12,119 of JACQGI010000009.1, forward strand.
CTTCGATGCCTCGGTGCGCCCCGTCCTCGAGCGCCGCTGCGTCCCGTGCCACTTCCCCGGAGGCTCGATGTACGCGCGCCTGCCCTTCGACGCCGGCGAGACGATCCGCTCGCACCGCGAGGGGGTCCTGCGACGCCTCAAGGGCGACGACCGGGCAGCCGTCGAGGCCTGGCTCGGTCCGGCAGAGTGAGGGACGGGCGGCCCGCGCCCGTCGTCAGTCCGTGTGGTCCGTGGCCGTCGTGTCGCTCGAAGCCAGGGCGCAGAAGACGAGAACGGTGGAGCCGAGGCAGATCTCGTCGCCGAGCGCCAGGCGGACGGGGCCCGTGACGCGCCGGCCGCTGACGAACGTCCCGTTCTTGCTCGCCAGATCCTCGATCACGGCCTGGCTGCCGGCTACGAGGATGCGGGCGTGGAGGCGGGAGACCTTGGCCTGGTCCACGCGGATCGCGCACTCGGAGCTGCGACCGAGCACGTTCTCGCCCTCGCCCAGGGTGAGGGTGCGTCCTTTCCAGAGCAGGCCGCACTCCGCCGGCGGCTTCGGAGGCTCTTCCGCGCCCAGCTCCGCAGCCTCACCCGCGAAGGCGTAGCCGAAGCCGTGGGCGGTGCGCAGGAAGCGCGGCGTGCGCGTCTGGTCGCCGAGGGCCTTGCGGAGCTCGGTGACGAGACGCGGCAGGCTCGTGTGGGAGACGAAGGTCCCGGGCCACAGCAGGTCGTGGAGCTCCTCGCGGGGCACGACCCGCGGCCGCCGCTCGAGGAGCGCCTCGAGGAGCCGGAACGCCTTGGGTGTGAGCGGGATCACGCGCCCCTCCCGCGCTACCTGGCGCGCCGGGCCGTCGAAGACGCATTCGCCGAAGCGTAGCCGCATGGCGCTCCGAAGATCTCAAGATACCCGAAGAAAGCCCGAAACACCCGAAGCCGTCGCGGCCGATCTTTCCCGTGACTTTCTCGCAAGGAGGAAAGCCATGAAGACCACGGGATCGAATCCGAGATCGACCTTCGCTGCGCTCCTCGCGCTTGGGATCGCGGCGAGCCTGGCGGCCTGCGGCGGTGGCGGGGGCAACGACATCCTCACGAACCCGCCGCCTCCGCCGCCGACCCAGCCTTCTCAGCCCAGCCGGGCCAACGTCGCGATGTCGATCGCCAACCCCTCGCTGCGCCTGTCGCCCCGGGGCGGCTTCAACTACCGCCTCGAGTTCGACGTGACGGTGCGCGAGTCCGCGGGCGTCGGGGCGACGCTGAACTTCATGCGGGCCGACTTCCTCGACGCCGGGGGGGCGTTCCTCGAGCGCCAGGAGGCGGGGTCCAACGTGCTCAACCGCCTGCAGGCCAACGGGACCCTGGCGGGCCACGCCGAGGTGGACTTCAACACGGGCCGCGTCTCCGTGGCCGTGATCACCCTGGGGTATCGGGACGACCGAGGCAACTCGGGCGAGCAGCAGGCCCGGATCCTCTTCCAGTGATCGCCGGCGCGGACGGTCCGCTCCCGTCCGCGCACCTCCAGGGGGCGGCGCCGCCGGCCGTCAGGGCCGCGCGGCGTCGTTCCGGACGACCGTCCCGCCCTTCATCACGAAGCGCACTTTCTCGGTGAGCTTCACGTCGGCGAGGGGGTCACCGGGCACGGCGACCACGTCGGCTTCCTTGCCCGGCTCGAGGGTGCCGACGCTCTCGTCGAGGCCGAGGAGGGCGGCGGCCGAGGAGGTGGCCGCGCGCAGCGACGCCGCCGGCGTCATGCCGTGGGCCACGAGGAGGGCGAACTCCTCGGCGTTCCGGCCGTGGGGGCTCACGCCCGAGTCGGTGCCGAAGGCGATCTTGACGCTCATCTGGATCGCCTTGCGCAGGGCGCTCGCGTGGGCTTCTCCCGCGGCTTTGGCCTTCGCCGCGATCTCCGGCGGGTAGTTCCGCGGCCGGCGCGCCGTGTACTCCACGGCCATCGCCGTCGGGACGAAGAACGTGCCCCGCTCCTTCATCATCCGCAGCGCCTCGTCGTCGAGGAACGAGCCGTGGTCCACGGAGTCGATCCCGGCGTGGATGGCGACCTTCGCCCCCTCGGCGCCGTGGGCGTGGGCGGCGACGCGCTTGCGGAGGCGGTGCGCCTCCTCCACGAGTGCGGTCATCTCCTCCTGGGTGAGCTGCGGTGTGTCCACCTCGTCGGAGAGCGAGAGCACGCCGCCCGTGGCGCACACCTTGATGGCGTCGGCGCCGTACTTGACCTGGAAGCGGACGGCGTCGCGGAAGCCGTCGGGGCCGCTCGCGATGCCGTCGGCGATCCCCGACTCCTTGCCGAACAGCATGTACGGGTAGCCCGTCCGGTCGCAGTGCCCGCCCCGCGCGCCGAGGGCGTTCACGGTGACGAGGACCCGGGGCCCCGGGACGACGCCTGCGCCGATCGCGTTGCGGAGGCCCACGTCCACGAACTCGCCGGCTCCGAGGTCCCGGACCGTGGTGAAGCCGGCCGCGAGGGTCCGGCGGGCGAACTCGCCGGCACGGAGGGCGGTCTCGGCCACGCTGCGCCGCAGGTCCTCGACGGTGCCCCGGTACCAGTTGTCGGTCGCCTCGCCCGTCAGGTGGACGTGGGTGTCGATGAGGCCCGGGAGCAGCGTCGCGTCGCCGAGGTCGATGACCGTGGCGCCCGCCGGGATCGGGAGCCGGGAGCCGACCGCCTTGATCTTCGTCCCCTCGACCACGACCACGGCGTCCCGCACGAGAGTGTCCCTCGTGCCGTCGAAGAGGCGCGCGGCCTTGACGACGGTGACCTGGGGCGCTCTCTCGGCGGGAGACGCCGGGGCGGCGGCGAGGATCGCGGCGAGCGCGAGGGCGGGGCGTGGCGTCATTCGTGACCTCCTGGCGTCCGGCCGGGAATGCTACACCCCGGCGCAGCGGGGCCGCCGCGGCTTCACAAAGATTCACAGCCCTGCTAGCCTTCGGCCTCGTGCACCACGCGATCGACCTCCGCTCCGACACCGTCACGAGGCCCACCCCCGAGATGCGCCGGGCCATGGCCGAGGCGGAGGTGGGCGACGACGTCTACGGCGAGGACCCGACGGTCAACCGGCTGCAGGAGGCCGCGGCGCGGCTGCTCGGCTTCGAAGCGTCCCTGTGGGTGCCGACCGGAGTCATGGGGAACGAGATCGCCATCCGGGTCCTCACGGAGCCCGGGCAGGAGGTCCTGGCCGACGACCGCAGCCACGTCGTCCAGTACGAGCTCGCCGGGATGGCCGTGCTCTCCGGCGTCATGCCCCGCGCCGTCCGGACCGCCGACGGGATCCTGACTCCCGAGGACGTCCGTGGGGCCCTCAAGCCGAAGGCCTACTACAGATCCGACCTCGGCCTCTTGGTCCTCGAGAACACCCACAACCTGGCCGGCGGCTCCGTCATGACCGTGGAGCAGACCCGGGCCGTCGTCGCCGAGTGCCGCGCAGCGGGGCTCGCCGTGCACCTCGACGGCGCGCGGCTCTGGAACGCCGCCGTGGCCCTCGGCGTCGAGCCACGGGCGCTCGCCGAGGGTTGCGACACCGTCATGGTGACGTTGTCGAAGGGCCTGTGCGCGCCGGCCGGGTCGCTCCTCGCCGGGTCGCGGGAGCGCGTGGCGTGCGCCCGGCGCGTGCGCAAGCAGCTCGGCGGTGGAATGCGGCAGGTGGGGATCCTGGCCGCCGCGGGGGTCGTGGCCCTCGAGACCATGATCCCGCGTCTCGCCGACGACCATGCCCACGCCGCTCTCCTCGCCGACGCCCTGGGCCGCTGTCCCGGCGTTCGCGTCGCCCCCGTGCGCACCAACATCGTCGTCGCCACCCTCGCGTCCCGTCGGACGGACGACGTCGTGGCCGCCCTCGACGCCCGGGACGTCCGTGCGTCGGCCATGGACGCCACGACGCTTCGCCTCGTGACCCACCGGGACGTCTCGCGGGAGGACTGCGAGCGCGCGGCCGGGGCCCTCGCGGCCGTCCTCGGCTGACCCGGCGCCGGCGCTACCTGCGCCGGAGGGGGCGGTGCTATCGTCCCGCCTCGTGAGGGTGGCGTGAAGCGGGACCTCGGGCGCCTCACGGCGCGGGAGCACGACCTCATCGTCCTCGGCGGCGGGATCGTCGGCGCCGCGGCGGCGTGGGACGCGGCGCAACGCGGCCTCGACGTGGCCCTCGTGGAAGCCGTGGACTTCGGCGCGGGCACGTCCTGGAACAGCCTCAAGACCATCCACGGCGGCCTGCGCCACCTGCAGCGCGCCGACGTCGGGAGCCAGCGCGAATCGGTGCGCGAGCGTCGGGCGCTCCTACGGATCGCCCCGGAGATCGTGCGCCCGCTGCCGTTCCTGGTTCCCGCATACGGTCACGGCCTCAAGGGACGAGAGGCGTTGGCGTGCGGGGTCTGGCTCAACGACCTCCTGAGCGCCGACCGCAACCACGGCCTGCCTCTCGAGCGGCGCATCCCGCCGGGACGCGTGCTCTCGCGCCGCGAGGTCCTCGACCTCGTGCCCGGCCTTCCCGAGCGCGGCATGACCGGCGGCGTCGTCTGGACGGACGCCCAGGTGACCCACGGCGAGCGGCTCGTGATGGGGTTCGTCCACGCTGCGGACGAAAAGGGCGCCGCCGTCGCGAACGCCGTGGAGGCCACAGGGCTGCTGCGCAGCGGCTCGCGGGTCACGGGGATCCGCGCGAAGGACGCACGCACCGGCGAGGCCTTCGACGTGTGCGCGCGCGTCGTCCTCAACACCGCCGGCCCCGCCGTGAGCGGCGTGCTCGCCCTCGCAGGAATCACCCGTCCTCCGGTGCCGCTCCTCCGCGCCATGAACCTGGTCCTCTCGCGGCCCGCCGTGACGACTCATGCCGTCGGCGCGAGCAGCGGCCGGCGCTACCTCTTCCTCGTGCCCTGGCGGGGCCGGGTCCTCGCCGGGACCGCGTACGAGCCCGGCGAGATCCCCGAGGCGGCGGGGGAGACAGACGCGTTCTTCGACGAGGCCGCGCGGGCGTTCCCCTGGGCCGGCCTGCGCCGCGAGGACGTGGCCCTCGTGCACCGCGGCCGCGTGCCCGGACGGGGCGACGCGGCGGGGCTCTGGAGCCGCGCGCGCCTCCTCGACCACGAGACCGAGGACGGCGTGCCGGGACTGCTGTCCGTCGTCACGGTCAAGTACACGACGGCCCGCGGCCTCGCCGCGAAGGCCGTGGACCGCGTCGTGGCGCGCCTCGGCAAGACCGTCGCCCCCTGCCGGACGGCGACGACGGTGCTGCCGGCTGCGCGCCCGCTCGTGGGGAGCCTCGAGGAGCAGGCACGCCAGGCCGTCCGCGACGAAATGGCCCTGACGCTCGCCGACGTGGTCTTGAGGCGGATGGACCTCGGCACCGCGGGACGACCCGCACCGGCCGACCTGCAGGCGGTCACGGGCGCCGTGGCGCAGCAGTTGGGGTGGGACGCGGCGCGTCTGCGCGAGGAGAAGGACTCGCTCGAAGCCGCCTGGTCCGGAGTTGCGGAAACCCCACCGGCCCGGTAACCTCGCCTGCAGCAGGCCAAAGTGACTCCCCAGGATCCGCCATCGCGGACGAGCCCCGACGCCGTCGCGCAGGACCGGACGATCCGGGCCCTGATGTCCCTGGCCGACGACCTGACGGTGGAGCGCGACGAGGAGGGGCTGCTCCACTCGACCCTCGAGCACGTGGTCAAGGCTCTCGGGCTGACCGGGGGCATCACGTTCCTCCTGGAGGAGGACGAGATCGTCCCGTCGGCTGAGATCCTCCTGCCCAGCCCGGACATGGCGGTGACGCGGGAACTGGCCCGGTCGGCGGTGGACCGCGAGCGCCCGATGCTCTGGGAGATCCCGGGGGGCGGCTGGCTCGCCGCGACGCCGCTCACCACCAAGCAGCGTTGCCTGGGCGTCCTCACGCTCCACGACCAGCGCACCGAGGGGCTGGCCCCCGACCTCGAGCTCCTCGAGGCCGTGGGGAAGCAGATCGGCACGGGCCTCGACAACGTGCGGACGTACGCCGAGCTCCGGGCCTCGTCCACACGCGCGCTGGTGCTCAACCGCATCGCCGCCACCCTGACGTCGAGCATGGACCTCAAGACCGTGATCCCGGCGTTCGCGAAGGAGATCGCGTCGCTCATGGCCTTCGACCGCCTGGCCTGCGCCTTCGTGAACGAGTCGGGGGACTACATCGAGGTCGTGGCCCATCCCGAGGACGCGACGTGGGGCCTCGGCAGCGTCATCCCCGTGGTGGGGAGCGGCCCTGGCTCCGTCGTCCTCAACGGCGCCCCGATCCTCCAGCGGGACCTCCTCCACAGCCATCGGTTCATCGAGGACATGCGGTTGCTTGAGGAGGGGATCCGGTCCTACGTGCTCCTCCCCCTGGTCTCCCGGGGCCGAGCCATCGGCGTCCTGGCCCTCGGCTCGCAGCAGATCGGGGCCTACGACGACGCGACGGTGCGCCGGCTGCAGCCCCTCGCGGATTCCGTGGCCCTGGCCTTCGAGAACGTCCGCCTCTTCCAGAAGACCCGGGAGCTGTCCATCACCGACGAGGTGACGCCCCTCTACAACTTCCGCTTCTTCCACCAGATCCTCGAACGGGAGCTGAAGCTCGTGGACCGCTACAAATCGGTCCTCTCGCTGATCTTCGTGGACCTCGACCGCTTCAAGCCCATCAACGACCAGTACGGGCACCTGCGAGGGAGCCGCGTGCTCCGCGAGGTGGGCTTCCTGCTGCGCGCGGCGGTCCGAGAGACCGACTACCCGGCGCGGTACGGCGGGGACGAGTTCGTCATCATCCTCCCGCAGACCGACAGCGAGGCGGCCCGCGTGCTCGCGGAGAAGCTGCGAGCCCTCGTCGAGGGCCACACCTTCCTCCAGGAGGAGGGCATCAACGCCACCATCGGCGTGTCGCTCGGCGTCGCGACCTACCCGAGCGAGGCGCAGACCAAGGAGGCGCTCATCCGGATGGCCGACGAGCGGATGTACCAGGACAAGGAGGACCGGAAGGCCGGCCGATGAGGCTGATGCTGCTGTCCAACTCGACCAACCACGGTCAGGGGTACCTGGATCACGCGATGCCCGTCGTCCTCGAGTTCCTGGGGTCCGCGGGGCGGCTGCTCTTCGTCCCCTTCGCCCTCTACGATCTGCCGGGCTATACCGAGAAGGCTCGCGCGCGGTTCGCCCGTGAGGGCGTCGAGGTCGTGGGGCTCACCGCCGATGCCGGGGATCGCGCGCTCCTGGAGTCGGCCGAGGCGGTGTTCGTGGGGGGCGGCAACACGTTCCGCCTCGTGGATCGGCTGCAGCGCTCGGGCCTGCTCGAGGTCCTGCGCCAGCGGGCCCAGGGCGGCATGCCGTACCTCGGCGCGAGCGCCGGGACCAACATCGCGGCGCCCACGATCCGGACGACCAACGACATGCCCATCGTCCAGCCGCCGAGCTTCGACGCCCTGGGCCTCGTGCCCTTCCAGATCAACCCCCACTACCTCGACGCCGAGCCCGGCTCGCGCCACATGGGCGAGACGCGCGAGGACCGACTTCGCGAATACCTCGAGGACAACGAGCGCCCGGTGGTCGGCTTGCGCGAGGGCGGCTGGCTCCGCCGCGAGGGGGCGAGCCTCCGCCTCGAGGGCGCCCCGGCCCGGATCTTCCGCCGCGGAGCCGATCCGGAAGAGGCCGTGCCGGGAGCCGTCCTCGATCAGCTCCTGGGCTGACGGCCCTGGGGGCGCCACAGGCTTCGTCCCGCGTCCCGAGGCGATGAGCCTGTAGCCCGACGTCCAGGGCAGCAGTTCCGCCCTCGCTTCGTCGGCGCGGGTGCGTTCGGTTGTCGTCGCCAACGCCGTCTCCTCGTATGACGGGCCGCAGGACGCGGCCGTTCGAGAGGAGGCATGGGATGAGGGCCATCGCGGTTGGGATCGTCCTGGGATCGGCCGTTCTTGCCATGGGCTGCCTGACGCAGGTCTCGTCGCTTCAGCCGCTCTTCGACGCCGACGAGGCGGTGGCCCTGCCGGAGCTGGAGGGGTCCTGGCTGGAGGAAGAGGGTTCCACGGTCTTGACGTTCCGGCAGATCGGGCCGGAGTATGAGATGGGCATCACCGAGGACGGGAAGAGGGAGAACGGCAGGCTGCGCCTCCGCTTCGGACGACTCGGGGACGACGTCTTCTGGGACCTCACGGCGCAACCCTCCGAGCACGAGGGCCTGTGGGGCGAGCACCGCCTCCCCGTCCACAGCTTTGCCCGCGTCCGATTGGAGGACGACCGGCTCGAGGTCGCCTTCCTGAATCCCGATTGGCTGGAGAAGGCCATGGCAGAGGGCCGCCTCGAGCCGGGCCACGAGGGTCTCCGGGATCTGATCCTGCTGACGGTCCCCACACCCGAGCTGCAGCGTCTGCTCCTCGAAAACGCCTACGAAGAGGAGTTCCTGAGCAGTGCGGCGGTCTTTCGCCGCCAGACGGTCGAATAGTCCTCTTTCGTGGCGGTCGCGGCGATGCTAGCCTGCGCTCGGACCATGGAGAGGGACAGCGCTGCGGTGCTTCTCGCGCGAGCCCGTGAGGGCTCGCCCGAGGCCCTGGGGGAGCTGCTCTCGCGCTGTGGGGAGAGGCTGCTGGCCCTCATCCGCCTGCGGCTCGGGCCCACGCTCAGGGCGCAACTGGAGTCGCGCGACATCCTCCAGGCCTCCCTGGTCAAGGCGATCGAGGGCTTCGACACCTTCGCCGGCGCCGAACGGGCGTCCTTGATGGCTTGGCTCGCCCGCATCGCGGAGAACGAGATCCGCGACCGTGCGGACTTCCATCGCCGCCAGCGACGCGACGCCGCGCGGGATGTGCCCCTCGAGGAGGCGGGCGGGGCCTGGGAGCTGGCGGCCGGAGTGCGCTCGCAGACGAGTCGCATAGCCCTCGGCGAGCGCATGGTGTGCCTCGAGCGGGCCATCGAGGGGCTGAGGTCCGAGCACCGCGAGGCGATCGTCCTGCGCCGCCTCGAGGAGCTTCGGAGAGATGGCTTCCCGGATGGGCCGAAGCCCGGACGCCTGCCGGATGCTGTTCGCGCGGGCGATGACGGCCCTGACGCTGGCCATGGGGGAGAAGGGATGAGCGGCGAGCTGGAGGCGCTGCTCGCGAAGTACGTCGAGGCCCACGTGACGCGTGGCGAGCGGCTCGACCCGGGCGAGATGTGCGCGGACCACCCGGAGCTGCTCGCCTCCCTGCGGGTCCTCGTCGACCGGTACGAGTCTCTGGACGGATCCCTGGCTTCCTCGGGCGACCCCCCCAGGCAAGAGTCGCCCGGGGCGCCGGCGCCCCTCCCGTCGTTCCCCGGGTTCCGCACCCTCGAGCGGCTGGGCCGAGGTGGGGGGGGAGAGGTCTACAAGCTCCAGGACGTCACACTGGGCCGCGTCGTGGCGGCCAAGGTCCTGCGGCGGGACAGCCCCCTCGCGGCGAGCGTCGGCGATTTCCTGCGGGAGGCGCGCTCCCTGGCGCTCTTCGAGGACCCGCGTATCGTGCGGATCCTGGAGTATCGTCCAGCCGATCCCCCCGTGCTGTTCATGGAGTTCGTCGACGGCTTCGGCGTCGACGAGATCGGCCCCTCCCTCGAGTACACGCAGCGCGCGCGGATCGTGGCCGAGGTGGCCGAGGCCCTCGAGGGTGCCCATCGTCTGGGCATGCAGCACCGGGACTTGAAGCCGAGCCACATCCTCGTCGATGCCCGCCTGCAGCCGAAGATCCTCGACTTCGGCCTCTCGCGGGGAGAGCCGGACCGCGGCCACGGCGTCGGCACGCTCGCTTACATGGCCCCCGAGCAGCTCGACGCGGGCCGGCTCATCGACGGCCGCAGCGACGTCTACGCTCTGGGGGTGGTCTTCTACGAGCTGCTGTGTGGCGTCCGTCCGTACGCGGGCGACGGCGACGAGGATCTGATCGCGGCGATCCGTGCGGGCGAGCCTCGACTCCCGGCCGAGGTCGAGAACGGCGTCCCCGAGCCGCTCCAGGCGGTCGCCCTCAAGGCGATGGCGCTCGAACCGACCGACCGCTACGCCTCGGCGCAGGAGATGGCACTGGACCTCCGACGCTACCTTGCCGGCCGCCCGGTCCTGGCGCGGCCCGCGACCTACCGTGCGGCGCTCGCCCGGCGCGTGGGTCCCCACGTCGAGCAGATCGGCGACTGGGAGCGTCTGCGGCTGATCTATCCCCACGAGGGCGAGCGCCTGCGGGCCGCCTACAGCCAGCTGGAGGCCCGCGACGAGGACTGGATCGTCAGCAGCCGCGTGCTCTCCTTCGCGCAGATCTCGCTCTACCTCGGCGCGTTCCTCCTGGCATGCGGCAGCCTGCTCTACTTCGGCGTCTACCTCAACGACGCGGTGAAGGGGATCGGGCGTCCCACCCTCACGCTGCTCCTGCCCTTCGTCGGCCTGAGCGTCCTGGCTCAGCGGCTCTATTGCCGGGAGCACCGGGCCGTGGCCGTGGCCTTCCACCTCAGCGCCACGGCGCTGCTGCCGCTCGCGCTCCTGATCCTGTTCCGAGAGGCGGGCCTGTTCATGGGCGGCGCGACCGGCGAGGGCGCTCTCTTCGAGAAGGTGACGAACCGGCAGCTCCAGATCGCCTTGCTGCTGGCCACGGCGTGGCTCGCGTGGCTGGCGGCTCGGACCCGCACGGTCGCGCTGGCGAGCGGCTTTGGAGGGGCCTTCCTCGGGGCACACCTGGCTCTTCTGGGCGACTTCGGCCTGCGGCGCTGGGTCGATGAGGGCCGCTGGGACCTCGTGGCCGTGGGGCTCGTGCCCCTGCTCGCCGTGGCAGCGGGCCTGGGCCGGGGCCTCGAGTGGCGCGGCTGGGCCTGGTTCGCGCAGCCGCTCTATTTCGGGAGCGCGGCGCTCTGTGTCGCGATCCTCGAGCTGTTCGCCCTCGAGGGGCGCGCCTTCGCCCACCTCGGGGTGACCCTGAAGCCACTCCAGGACGGCACCGTCGGCGACCCGCTGCTCCTCGACACCGTGGCGGCCATGACGCTCAACGGCATCTTCATCTACGTCTTGGCGACGCTCCTCGAACACCGGGGCACGGCCCTCATGCGTACCCCGGCGCGGCTGCTGCACGCCGCCGCCCCCTTCGCTACGCTGGAGCCCCTGGCGTACCTGGCAGGGACCGGAGAGTACACGCACCGCTTCGACTGGCTCTACCTGGCCCTCGCACTCGGAATCGCCTTCATGAGCCGCTTCCGCCAACGGCGCAGCTTCTACTATGCCGGCGTGCTCAACACCGGTCTCGCGCTGCTGCTGATCACCGATCACTACCAGTGGTATGACCGGCCTGGCTGGGCCGTCGCGGTCCTGGCGGCCGGTGCCCTCGCCCTGGGCTCCGGCCTGGGCCTCGACGTCCACGACCGCCAGCGCCGCATCGTCCGGCAAGGGGGACCGTCCACTCCGCTGCGTTGATCTGGATTCCCACCGCCCCGTTCGCACCTGACCGTCACACCACGTGGGACGACATTCAGGTCAGGGGCTCTTCCGAGTGGCGGCGGCGATGAGCATGTAGCCCGAGGCCCAGGGCAGCAGCGCGTCCAGTCGGGAGACGGCCCAGACGAAGGGATAGACGGCGGAATAGGCCAGGAAGAGCCGGCGGTGCTTCCGGACGTCGGAGCCGGTGACGACCAGGCCCTTGGACGAGCCCTTCTTCCCCAGACGCTCGACGGCGAGGTTGATCGCGGTGTCCACGAGCTCCGAGAAGAAGCGCGAGTACGTCCGGTGGACGTCCAGGTCGAATCGGTCGCCGAAGAGCTCTTGCAGGCGGCCGGGGGTGTAGCCGGGGCGCAGGTGGCCGTGCTTCGCGTCGGTTTGGCCGAGGGCGTGGCGGAGGCGGCGCAGCGACGTCTCCTTGATGTGGGGCGTGTTCACGACGAGACGCCCGCCCGGCCTGGTGATCCGCGCCAGCTCGGCCACGAAAGGAGCCTCGGCGGGGACGTGCTCGAGCATGTCCACGACGACCACGCGGTCGAACTCGGCGTCCCCGAACGGCAGCCGTCCGCCCTCCAGGCGATGGACGTCGGTGCCCACGAGCTCCCGGATCGAAGCCACGGCCTCCTCCGTCAAATCGGCCGAGGCCCAGCGCCCGCCGCCGCCGCGCAGCAGGAGGCTCACGACGCCGTTGTCGGAGCCGAGGTCGAGGCAGCGCAGGCCGCCGGTCGGTCCCAGCATGGCCGCGATCTCCGCCAGCTTGCGCTGCTTCAGGACGGAGCGCCGGAAGAGCGCCAGGGCCCACGGCTCACCACCGGCGGCCGCAGGAGTCGGCGAGGCCACGACGGTCACGGCCGGCGCTCCGCGCACAGGATCACCGGCGAGCCCAGAGCCCGCGTCAAGCCGAGGGCGCGGGCGGCTCCCTCGAGAGCCCGTGCCAGGGGCGCCGCGCCGACCGCCCGGTGGAGGGCCATGGGGAAAAAGAACTCGGGCCGGCGGGCCGTGACGCGGAGGCCCGCGGCCTCGAACGCCTCCTCGATCTCGCCGTCGCCGAAGACCGTGAAGGGCCGCGTGTTCCCCTCGACGCCCTTCTTCACGCCGAAGAGGGCGTCGGCCACGACGTTGACGCTGCGGCGCGTGGGGTAGTCCACGACCACGGCGACCCGCGCCACGCGGGCCAGCTCGGCCAGGAGCTCCCGCCAGCGCGAGACGTGGGGCAGCAGGCGGTACGACAGGACGAGGTCGAACGCGCGGTCGGGCCACGGCAGGACCAGCAGGTCGCCGGCACGGAAGCGAGCGCGTCCCGCATCGACCCACGAACCGACGCGCGCACGGCAGGCCTCGTCGGAGCCGTACACGGTCACGTCGAACCCCGTTTCGACGAGGGGGCCGGTGAGCTGGCCGTGGCCGCCGCCGACGTCGAGGACGGAGGCTTTCGGCCACTGCGCCAGAAGCTCGAGGGTGATCCGCGCCTGGACGTCGAGGAAGAAGCCGCCGACGGATCCGGCGAACCGCCGGGCGTAGCCGTCGGACGACGTCTCGACGTCTGCGTCCTCGCGACGCGGCCCTGCTGCAGCCGCTGTGGCCCGGGTCATCCCCCGATGCTATCAGGTCGCCGGCGGCAGGGCGTAGGCGCGCACCGTCGGTGTGTCGGCGGTGGCGTCGGTGAGGGCGAACCAACGGCTCCGGCCGAGGAGCGCGACCGCCGAGCGGTGATACGTCGGAAAGTACCGGCGGAACACCTCGGCGCCGTCCGACGCGCGGAGCAGGACGACCGAGTCGCGGATCGCCCCGATGTTCAACGCCGTCGAGGCGCTCACCGCCACCCACGCCCCGGCAGGGTCCACGGCGACTGACGTGATCAACCGGCCGCGCGGAACCTCATGGCGACCGGCGCCGGCGCGGAGGTCCCAGGCGACCGCGTACCGGCGTTCTTCCTCATAGCCGCTCCAGCCGACCCACCGGCGGTCGAGGAGGACGAAGCGGTCGAGGGCCTCGCTCAGGAGCGTTCCCGGCTCGGGCACGAGGGGCGGCCCGACGGGATGGCCGTCGCCGCCGAGGATCACGAACTCGCGGCCTTCGGCCTGGCGCTCCACGACGAACGGCCCGCCAGGCCCGGTTCCGTCCACGAGGAGGAAGCCGCCGGCGAGGCCGACGATGGGGATCGCCCGCGTGCGGCCCGTCTCGAGGTCCACGATCCGTACCGCGGCGACCGGCGGCTCACGGGGTGCGGAGCCCTCCGGTGTCGTCCGCCGCTCGATCCAGGCGGCGGTGCGGCCGTCCAGGAGCAACCGCGGCGTTCCGCTCCGCGGCTGCCACCCCTCGAGCGCGACGGGCTCGGCACGCCCCTCGCGGGCCCGGAACCACGCCGGGCGCGTCTCGGCCGGCCGCTGCGTGGCGAAAAGGGCGAGGCCCCCGGCTTGGACCGAGAGGTACGTCACGCTCGTCGGGATTGCCGTCTCGATCACCTGGCACCCGGGCATCCGCAGCAGTCGCAGCGTCTCCCCGGCTGCCGGGTACAGGAGCGCCTCGCCGGCCTCGCTCATCGCGGGTGGCGTCTCCCAGGCGTGCAGGCTCGCGGCGGGCACCGCGCAGTCCTCGGTGAGGCCCCCTCGCTCGGCAGCCGCGTCGGGCTCGATCAGGACGCTCATCGGGATCGCGAGGAGGAGGGCTGCGTTCAAGAACACGACGGCGCCGGCCCACGTCGCGAGGCCGGCCACCGCCTGCAGCCACGCCCGGGATCGGCGCGCGAGCCAGAGGGCGGCGAAGAGGCCCGCCTGGGCGAGCAGCACCGCGGCCCACTCGAGGGCCACGCGCGTCGGGCCGGTCTCCCCGCGCCGCCACGACGCGGCCAGGTAGACGCCCGTCAGCGTGACCGAGTGGACGGTGACGAGCGGGGCGGCGTACACCGCGAACGACAGGACGACGGCTCGGACACCGGTCCTCATCCCCCGTGGGACAGGAGATCCACCAGGCACCGCAGGAGGTCGTTGTCGGTCAGGATCCCGACGAGCTTGCCGTGGCGCAGGACCGGGAGCGCGCCGAACTTCGTGGTGTGGAGGGTCTGGGCCGCATCGAGGAGCTCCGCGTCCTCGCTCACCGTGATCGGGTTGCTGATCATGATGCGGGAGACCGGCGTCCCCTCCATGACGCGGTTGAATTCCTCCTCGGAGTCGGAGAGCGTCGAAGGCTGGGAGCGCTTCAGGTCCCCCTCGGCCAGAAGGCCCACGAGGGTCTCACCGGCCACGATGGGGATCCGGCGGATGCCCCGCATCCGCATGACCTCCAGGGCGCGCATCAGGCTGTCCTCGGGCCCCAGGGTCACCGGATCCGGCGTCATCGCCTGTCGCACCGTGAGCTGTCGGATCCACGCGGGGACGCCCGCGGGGAGCGTCTCGCCGCACTTCGGGCAGCGGTGGTTCATGAGAGCCTCCGGCGGGTAGATCCTACTACGCGCCGGTGTCGCCTCAGCGGCTCGGAGGATCGGAGGGTGCGACGCTCGGCTCGACCCGGCCGAATGAGGGCTCGTAGGACGGTTCGACGGACGGCTCGAGCGCCGGCAGCGGTGGCTCGGTGGGCTCCGGCCCGCTCTCGTCCAAAGGCTCGACGAGCGGCGGCTCGGCCCCCAGCTTCCCGACGCTCTCCTTCACGTAGCCGGCACGGGCCATGAGCCAGAGGATCCGCCTCTGGGCCCGGGCGTGGCGCGACGGGCTGATGCGGGGGTTGATGCGCCGCGGCGAAGGGATCATCGCCGCGAGCCCTGCCGCCTCCTCCTCGTCGAGATCCGCAGCGCTCTTGCCGTAGTACCGCCGGGCCGCAGCCTCGCAGCCGTAGACGCCGTCGCCCCATTCGATGACGTTCAGGTACAGCTCGAGGATCCGCTTCTTCGTCAGGTCCGCCTCGAGCCACCGCGTGACGAAGAACTCGCGGAACTTCCGGGTGGGGCTCTTGCGCGTGTCGAAGAAGACGTTCTTCGCGAGCTGCTGGCTGATGGTGCTGCCGCCCCTGGCGAAGCGGCCCTTCTGGACGTTCTTCTCGAGGGACTCCTTGACCGACTCCCAGTCGATCCCCTCGTGGCCGAAGAAGCGTCCGTCCTCGGCCACGACCACGGCGTGGATGAGGTTGCGGGAGACGCGGGAGATCGGCACCCAGGTCTGCTCGCGGCGGGCCTTCCGCTTCGCCGCCGCGGCTTCCTCGGCCCGCTGCCTCATGACGCCCGTGACCGTCGGGTTCTTCCTCGCCAGGGCGCGGACCTCGGCCCGTGGGGGCAGGCCCCAGGCGACGTAGAGGGCGTAGGCGATCAGGAGGATCGCCGCTCCCGCCAGGCTCCTCCTGATCACGGACCGGTCGGCTTCGTGAGGACGTCGACCGGCGGCCGCGGCGGGTTGACGTACGCCGCCACGGGGCTCTCATGGCCTCCGGCGCCGACGGCTGCGACGCCGAAGACGAAGTCGTCGATGGACACGCCGGGCAGCACCAGCTCCGTCGCGTCGCCCACCGCCCGCTCGTGCTCCCAGTCGGGCGTCCAGGCCGGGCGCCAGACGACCCTGTACGCCGTCGCGCCGGGCGAAGCGGTCCACCGGAGCCGCGCATCGTAGCCCGTCGGCCCGCGGTCGAGGAGCGGACGCCCGCGCTCGTCGGCGACACCGGGGACCGGAGGGGCCAGGACGAGGACCGCCGCCGCGGCCGCCACGACCCGCGCGTTGCGGGCCAGGTACGGAGGCGAGACGCCGTCGGCCGTGTCGGCCACCGTGTGCTGACGGGCGTAGTTCTCCCGGGCTTCGCTGAACCGGACGCCGGCGATGCCGAGCTGGTTGAAGGGCGTGTGGTCCCCGCCGCGGCCGAACCGGTCGTGGCGGGCCACGAGGCGCACCCGGTGGGCGGGCACGTAGACGGCCGCCTGTCGCGCGACGAAACGGGCGATCTGGCGCGAGGGGGAGTCCTCGGGCCCTTCGGAGAAGACGCGGACGGCCGACGCGTCGGAGACGCCGTCGCCGCCGGCGACGTTCCCGACGATGTCGCAGTTGAGCACGGCGTCGATCCGGTGCCCCTCGGCCGCAGCCCGCTTCCCGTGGAGGGTCGCGCCGACCAGGCCCTGCTCCTCTCCGGCGAAGGTCGCGAAGACGAGGGTCGCGTCGAAGTCGATGCCGCTCTCGCCGAAGGCCCGGGCCAGCTCCATGACGAGGGCCGTGCCGCTGCCGTCGTCGTTCGCCCCCGGCGCCGGGAGATCGGCCTGGCTCCAGTCGAACCGGTCTGCCCCGGCGGGCCGCGCCACGGAGTCGTAGTGGGCCGTGACGTAGACCCGTCGGGGGCTGCGGCCCGGCAGGACCGCGACCACGTTGCGCAGCTCCACGTCGCGAGTGAGGCGCTCACCCTGCTTCAACACCGCATGGGCGTCGAACTCCACGCGTAGACGCGCGCTCGAGCGGCGCATCTCCTCGAGGATCCACTGCCGCGCGGCGCCGATGCCACGGCCGGTCGTATCCGTCGCCGAGAGCGTGTGGCGCGTCCCGAAGCCCTCGAGGGATCTCACGAGGTGCCCGAGACGCTCCTCGGAAACCGAGGCCACGAGGCCGGCGACGCGGGGGTCGGGAGCCTCGGCCGCGATGGCCGGGGCGGCGACCAGCAGAGCGCTCGAGAGCAGGGCGCAGCGCATGACGCCCGGAAGTTTAGCGCCACCCCGCGTGCGGGTCCACGCGCCCGGGGCTCCCTTGCCAGGCGCGCAGCCCTCCACTATGATCGTGTCCTTCACATTCCGGCCACGGACGCAGTATCAGGAGGGCCTTCCTTTGGACTTCAGCCTGAGCGAGGAGCAGAAGCTCCTCAAGAAGACGGTCCGGGAGTTCGCCGAGTCGGAGCTGGCGCCGCATTCCCGGGAATGGGACGAGAAGCAGGAGTTTCCCCGCGAGGTGTTCGCCAAGCTGGGGGAGATGGGGCTCATGGGCGTCGTGTGGCCGGCGGAGTACGGCGGGTCCGGCATGTCCACCCTCGACTACGCCATCGTGATCGAGGAGCTGTCACGCGTGGACGCCGGCGTCGCCCTCTCGGTGGCGGCGCACAACAGCCTCTGCTCCGGGCACATCTTCCTCGCCGGCAGCGACGCTCAGAGGAAGAAGTACCTGGTACCCCTCGCCAAGGGCGAGAAGGTGGGCTGCTGGGGACTCACGGAGAACAGCGCCGGCTCCGACGCCGGCGGCACCAAGACCGTGGCCGCCCGCGACGGTGGCCACTGGGTGCTGAACGGGTCCAAGACGTTCATCACCAACGGGCGGGTCGCCGACGTGGCGGTCGTCATGGCCGTGACGGACAAGGCCAAGGGCAAGAAGGGCATCTCGGCCTTCGTCGTCGAGCGCGGGACCGAGGGCTTCCGGGCCGGGAAGAAGGAAGACAAGCTGGGCGTGCGCTCGTCGGACACGTCGGAGCTGGTCCTCGAAGACTGCCGCATCCCCGCAGAGAGCCTCCTCGGCCAGGAGGGCATGGGCTACGTCGACACCCTGAAGATCCTCGACCGCGGGCGGATCGGCATCGCCGCCTTCTCGTTGGGCATCGCCCAGGCGAGCCTCGAGGCCTCGATGCGCTACGCCCGGGAGCGCAAGCAGTTCGGCCACGCTCTCGCCGAGTTCCAGGCCGTGCAGTTCAAGATCGCCGACATGGCGACGAAGGCGGAGGCGGCGCGGCTCCTGACGTGGCGCGCGGCGGCGCTCCGCGACTCGGGCCGCGAGCACAAGACCGAGTCCTGCATGGCGAAGCTCTTCGCCAGCGAGATCGCCGTCGAGGCAGCCCTCGAGGCCATCCAGATCCACGGCGGGTACGGCTTCGTCAAGGATTATCCGGTCGAGCGTTACCTCCGCGACTCCAAGCTCGGGACCATCGGCGAGGGCACGAGCGAGGTCCAGCGCCTGGTCATCGCCCGGGAGCTGCTCGGGCTCCACGGGATGGTGAGGTAGGCCGCTGGCCGCGGACGTCCAGTCCCTCGTCGCAGGCGTCCTCGCGGGGGACGTGCGGGCCGTCGCGCGGGCCATCAGCCTGGTCGAGGACGAGGACTCGCGTGCCCCCGCGCTCCTGAAGGCCCTCTTCCCCCACAGCGGGAGGGCCTTCGTGCTGGGCGTCACGGGCCCGCCCGGCGCCGGCAAGTCCACCCTCGTGGACCGCCTGACGGCGCACCTCCGGAAGGAAGGGAAGAGCATCGGGATCGTCGCCGTGGATCCGACGTCGCCTTACAGCGGCGGCGCGATCCTCGGCGACCGGATCCGGATGCAGGCCCACGCGCTCGACGAGGGCGTCTTCATCCGGTCCATGGCCACCCGCGGGCACCTCGGGGGCCTGGCGGCGGCCACGGGCCACGTCCTCACGATCCTCTCGGCCGCGGGCAAGGACGTCGTCCTCGTCGAGACCGTCGGTGTCGGCCAGGACGAGGTGGACATCGTGGGCACCGCCGACGTGAGCCTCGTGGTCCTCGTGCCGGGCCTCGGCGACGAGGTCCAGGCCCTGAAGGCCGGGATCATGGAGATCGCCGACGTCTTCGTCGTGAACAAGTCCGACCGCGACGGCGCCGATCGCGTGGTGGCCGAGATCCAGTCCATGCTGTCCATGGCCTCTCACGACGGCCACCGGCCGGAGATCGTGAAGACCGTGGGCACCGCCGACCAGGGGATCGACGAGCTGCTCCGCGCGGTCGAGGCGTTCCGCGCGAAGGCCGGCGAGACGGGGCTTCTCGCGAAGAAGCGCCGCGCCCACCTCCGCCAGCAGTTCGAGGGGACCCTGGAGGAGCGCCTGATGGGCCTCGTCCGCTCCCGCGTCCTGGCGGCCGGTGAGGCCGAGCGCCTGGTGGACCGCCTGGCGGCGCGGGAGCTCGACCCGTTCACCGCCGCCGAGGAGGTCCTGAGGAAGATGGGGCTGTCATGAAGCACCTCAAAGTCGACCACCTGGGCATCGCGGTCCCGAGCCTCGCCGAGGCCGTGAAGGCGTACGAGGCCCTGGGCTTCGCCGTCGAGGCGACCCACGAGGTGCCGACGGAGAAGGTGCGCACGGCGTTCCTGCCCATCGGCGAGTCGCACCTGGAGCTGCTCGAGCCCACGGACCCGACCTCGGTCATCGCGAAGTTCCTGGAGAAGCGTTCGGGGCTCCACCACGTGTGCGTGCTCGTCGAGGACATCGAGGCCACCCTGGCGGAGATGAAGGCCCGGGGCGTGCAGCTCCTCGACGAGATGCCCCGCATCGGCGCCGGGGGCTGCCGCGTGGCCTTCGTCCATCCCAAAGCCGCCGGCGGGGTGTTGCTGGAGCTCAAGGAGAAGGCATGATTCGTCTGGGCGACGTCCGGGTCCACGTCCTCTCCGACGGCGGCTTCGCCCTCGACGGCGGGGCGATGTTCGGCGTCGTCCCGCGCGTGCTCTGGGAGAAGACCGACCCGCCCGACGAGCGCAACCGCGTGACGCTGGGCCTGAACGTGGCCCTCGTGGAGACGGCCGGGAAGCGCATCCTCGTGGACGCCGGCATCGGGGACAAGTGGACCGAGAAGGAGCGGGGCACGTACCGCATCGACCGGTCGACGACGCTCCTCGATGGGCTCGCGCGCCTCGGCGTGCGGCCCGAGGACGTCGACGTCGTGGTCAACACGCACCTCCACTTCGACCACGCTGGAGGCAACACGCGGCTCGAGGGCGGGAAGGCCGTGCCGACGTTCCCTCGGGCGCGCTACGTCGTCCAGATGGGGGAGTGGGAGGACGCGACCCACCCCAACGAGAGGAACCGCGCGAGCTACCTCGAGGCCAACTTCGTCCCTCTGGCCGAGAACCGCCAGCTCGAGCCCGTGCAGGGGGCCGTCGAGGTCGCTCCGGGGGTGCGCGTCGTGCCCGTGGGCGGCCACACGGCGTACCACCAGATGGTCGTGATCGAGGGAGGCGGCCAGACCGTCGTCGTGCCGACGGACCTCCTGCCCACGACCAGCCACCTGCCGCTGCCCTGGATCACCGGTTACGACCTCTTTCCGGTGGGAACCCTCGAGGCGAAACGACGGCTACTGAAGCAAGCGGCCGAGATGGGCTGGCTCATGCTCTTCTACCACGACCCGCGCCGTCCCCTGGGCCGGGTCCGGGAAGAGAAAGGCCGCTACGTCTTCGACGAGGTGAGCACGTGAGCGTTGGGGTGGAGATCGGCATCATTGGAGGCAGCGGCCTCTACGAGATGGAGGGGCTGACGGACGTTGGCGAGCGCAACGTCGAGACGCCGTTCGGTCCGCCTTCGGACGCGCTGGTCGTGGGCACACTCGAGGGCCGGCGCGTCGCTTTTCTCGCCCGCCACGCCCGCGGCCACCGGATCCTGCCGTCGGAGCTGAACTTCCAGGCGAACGTCTGGGCGCTCAAGAGCCTGGGCGTCCAGTGGATCCTCTCGGTCTCCGCGGTGGGTTCGCTCAAGGAGAAGTACGTCCCGCAGCACATCGTGATCCCGGACCAGCTCATGGACCGCACGACGCAGCGCCAGTCCACGTTCTTCGGCCGGGGCCTCGTGGCCCACGTGGCCTTCGCCCAGCCCTTTTGCGGCCGACTGTCCCGTGTCATGGCCGACGCTTGCACCGAGGCGGGCGCCACGCACCACGTGGGCGGCACGTACGTCTGCATCGAGGGGCCGCAGTTCTCCACCCGCGCCGAGTCGGAGCTGTACCGCTCGTGGGGGATGGACATCATCGGCATGACGAACCTCCAGGAGGCGCGCCTCGCCCGCGAGGCCGAGATCTGCTACGCGACCGTCGCGATGGTCACGGACTACGACTGCTGGCACCCGGAGCACGACTCCGTGACCGTGGACCAGATCCTCGCGAACCTGGCGAAGAACGCCTCGACGGCCAAGGCCGTGCTGCGCGCCGCCGTCCGGCGGCTGCCGGTTCCCCGCGACTGCGAGTGCGCGAGCGCATTGAAGTTCGCCCTCGTGACCGCGCCGGACCTGGTGCCGGAGCAGGTCAAGAGGGAGCTGGCGCCGATCATCGGGAAGTACGTGAAGTAGCGAAGCAACGAAACGACAACAGAGGCACAGAGGCAGCCATGTCGATCCTCGTCGTCGGGAGCGTGGCGTTCGACACCGTCGAGACGCCGTTCGGCAAGGCCGAGAAGGTCCTCGGGGGCAGCGCCTCCTTCTTCTCGGTGGCGGCGTCGTTCTTCGCGCCGGTGAGCCTCGTCGGCGTCGTCGGCGACGACTTCGGCGAGAAGGAGCTGGCGGCGTTCCGGGGGCGCGACATCGACGTCTCCGGCCTCGAGCGCATGGACGGGAAGACCTTCCACTGGCGGGGCAAGTACTCGTACGACCTGAACGCCCGCGAGACGGTCTGCACCGACCTCAACGTGTTCGAGTTCTTCAAGCCCAAGATCCCCGCCGCCTACCGCGAGTCGCGCCACGTCTTCCTCGGCAACATCGATCCCGTGCTGCAGCTCGACGTCCTCGCCCAGGTGGAGAAGCCGGAGATCGTGGCCTGCGACACGATGAACTTCTGGATCTCGGGCAAGCCCGAGGAGCTCCGGAAGACCCTGGAGCGCGTGGACGTGCTCCTGATCAACGACGCCGAGGCTCGGCAGCTCTCGGGGGAGTGGAACGTCGTGAAGGCGGCGCGGGCGATCCGCGCCATGGGGCCCCGTACGCTCGTCCTCAAGAAGGGCGAGCACGGAGTCCTGATGTTCTCCGACGCGGGTTCCTTCGCGGCGCCGGCCTATCCACTCGAGGACGTCTTCGATCCGACGGGCGCCGGGGACACGTTCGCAGGCGGGTTCCTCGGCTATCTCGCCGGTGCCGGCGACGTGGACGAGCCGACGCTGCGCAAGGCGGTCATCATGGGCAGCACCCTGGCCTCCTTCTGCGTCGAGGCCTTCAGCCTCGACCGGCTGCTCCGGCTCACCCGGCCCGAGATCGACGACCGCTTCCGGCTCTTCAAGCGCCTGACGCACTTCGAGACGCTCTGAGTCCTGGGCCGGCCGCGCGCCCCGCGCCGCCGGGGAACCCTCGGGCGTTTCCGGGCACGTTTGGGAACTCTCGACCCAACCGTGACCCGCGCGGGCATCCGACCCGGCGCGGGCCGGACCTCGGCTCCACGGCGTATCTCTCGCCAGCGTCGAGACCTGGGCGGCACCCTGTGAGCCGGCACACCCGCTCTTCGTGACCGGCACATCCGTTGCTCCTTCCCTCGTCGAGCGTCCCCGAGGGGGCGCGCGGCGGAGGACGTCATGCGGACGATCGTTCTGGCGGCGGGTGTCCTTGTGGGCGTTGCGGCCCTGCCGGGGGCGACGGGGCCGGCGTCGGCGGACAACTCCAGTGGGCGTCCGCGGCTCTCGCTCCGGGCGACGCCGCGCGTCGCGTTCGTCCCCGTGAGTGTCTCGGTGGTCGGCGAGCTGCGCGGGGGCCAGGACGTCGAGGATCTTCACTGCCCCGAGATCGAGTGGGACTGGGACGACGGCAACCGCAGCGCCCACGAGTCGGACTGCGCGCCCTTCGACGAGGAGACCGTGCTGAGGCGTCGCTTCGCCGCCCGGCACGTCTACCGAGGCCCCGGCGTCTACAACGTCCGGCTCACGCTGCGGCGCGCGGGCCGCGCCGTCGCCGCTTCCGCCGTCACGGTCGACGTGCGCGGCCCGTTCGACCCTCGGGACTGAGGTCCATCGCGACTGGCCGTCGTGCTTCTGGCGGTGGATTTCGTCGGCTCGTTCGACCGCGGGCGCGCGCTGGGGTTGAACTAGACTAGGCGCCGTGCACCTCGCGGTCCTCGTCGGCGTGACCCTCGTCACGTACCCCGTCGGCCTCGTCCTCGGCCAGCCGTGGCTGCTTCCGGCGCTGAACGCGGCGCCGGCCTACGCGACCATGGCGTGGCTGCTCCGGAAGGGGGACCGGCGGGGAGCCGTCGTCGCGATGCTGGTTTGGGCCGCCGCCCTCGCCGTCTTCGGCACGGTCTTCTTCGCCCTCTGGCCGAGCGACCCGTCGGCGCTGGTCCTGAACGGGCCGGCCTACCGCGACGAGATGTTCCGCTGGATCCGGACGGGCGAGGGCAGCGAGGGCAGCCCGCGGCTGTTCCTGCCCCAGCACGTCGCGCACCTCGCAGCCTTCGTCGCCCTGAGCCTGGTGACGGCGAGTGCCGCTTCGATCTTCATGGGCGCCGCGCTGATGAACTACATGGACTTCTACGTGGCCTCCCTCGCCCGGGCGGGCGCGCCGGCGTGGGCGGCGGTGCTGCTCGGCTGGCAGCCCTGGGCCCTGTGCCGTGTGGCGGCGTTCTCGACCCTGGGCGCGGTCCTCGCCGAGCCGCTGCTCTCGCGTCTCCGGCCGTATGCTTACCCCGGCCTCGGCGCGTCCCGTCGGTACCTGCTGTGGGCGGCGGCGGGGATCCTGGCCGACGGGGTGCTCAAGGCCGCCCTCGCTCCGTCGTGGGGGCTGTGGCTGAGGGCGGCCCTCCCCTAGAGTCCCTACTCGATCTTCGTCCCGCAGCTCGCACAGAACTTCGTCCCGGGCGCGAGCGCTGCCTGGCACTTGGGGCAGGCCGCCGCCGCGACGGCC